>DATFAH010000243.1:0-2171 GCA_035254805.1 Caryophanales bacterium
TCCTCTATCCATTGATCAATTTTTCTTAAAATCCGATCCATTTCGATCGCATTTGAAAGTGTTGGAAAATTGACGAGCAAGGCCTGTTTAGGGGGACGAATTTCATTGCCTTTTTTTTGCAATACTAATATACTTTTTGCCGCATTCTTATTTTTAAACATGCTTAAAGGCAACTGAAGAATGCCTTGAATAATCACATTTCCCTTGATAAATTCATGAAGCTTTGGAGCTTGTTCACTTTCAAATAAACTATTTGGAATCATAAAGAATAAATAGCCGCCAGGCTTTGTATGACGAACACTTTGTTCAATAAATAAATGATGAGAATAGGAATGGCCCTCATTTCTTTTTAATTGATAATCAGCCGCCGTAACATCATTTGGATAATAGCCGACAGGTAGGTCGCTAATTACAGCATCAACAGCTTCGATAAATAATGGTTCAAGGCTATCCTGATTAAAAAACTGCACGGAATGCTCTTGTAAATTGGAGCTTATGTATGCCAATTTTATTAATGCATCGTCAATTTCAATCCCAATGGACTCAACATTTTTATTTGCATTATGATTCAAAACTGTTGTTAATAAGTTTCCAGTTCCTACTGCTGGATCTAGGAGACGAAAATTAGCGAGCTTTACAAATTTGTCTACTAAATAGCCTATTAACATTCCTACCGTATCTGGTGTCATTTGGTGATTTGGTTGAACATTTTCCTTCATCCCTTTCAAAATGACTAATTGGTAAGCCTTGCGAATCTCCTCTTTCGAATACTTATCCAGATTTATTTGTTCATATTGTTTTTTTAACCTTTTAACTGTCAGTTCACTTAATTCTTCTTGAAGTATAGAACCATGAAAAAGGTTCTCTCCTGTTTCTGCCAAAGCTTCTAAAAACGTACAGTTCAATTCTTCTTGTAAGACGATTGCCGTTTCATTGAATAATGTAAAAAGTTGTTCTACCGGAGAAATGTTCATATATTTCCGCCCTCCTAAATTCTTTATTTATTTTAACAGAATAAATGAATTTCACAAATGAAAGTAATTTTTACACAAAAAAGAGGGTTTGCAACACTGCAGATTGTCGAGAAAGGGGGAATTTTCTCGGCAATGATTTTTTTGATTAAAAAAACATAAAAAAAGGTTTGGTGCTTGTTGATTTGCACTCCAGGCGCTTCGCTTTCCGGGGGGCAGAAAGCCTGAGCCTCCTCGTCGCAAGCTCCTGCGGGGTCTCGCCTGAAACGCTGATCCCCCAGGACATTGATTTTGCTGCCTTGAAACTGCCCACGCACGAAGGAAATGCGATAGCATTTTCGAGGAGTCTTCGCGCCTTCCGCTCCAATCAACTTAACCAAGACCTGCCATATATCCAAAACGTTAACAACTTTCACCATCGTTTAAAGGGATGGTTGGAGAGGTTTCAAGGGGTAGGAACACACTAATTAGACAACTACCTTTTTTGGTTCCGCTGCTTGAATTAGGGAAAAATTTAGAATTTGATAAACGGTTAGAACAAATGCTTATTTTAGCGCGTCGAAATGCTAAGAATTGTCGCATAAAAAAAGACTCTTTCAACAGTAAAGAGGGTCAAGAATTTTTACGATGATGATAAATAAATAATTCATCCACACTTGTCTTTAATATGTCAGCCAAACGAAATGCTAATTGTAACGTGGGGTCATATTTGTTGTTTTCAATGGCATTAATCGTTTGCCTTGATACATCACATAATCTTGCAACATCTTCCTGAGATAGGTTTCGGGATTTTCTTAGCTCCCTAATTAGATTGTCCATTTAATTTCCATACTTTCTTCTATAGAATAGTAAGGAAATTAAATAAACAAATGATGCACTACTAAGTAACGCAAAAGGAGGTTTCGCCTCATAGGGCTGACTTCCCCAAAAAATGGAGTACAAGTCCTTCCCCGTTTCAAAAACTAAGTAAGCTATGATAATGGTGAAGGTAGACGATTGTGCCTTTGTTTTTATCATTCTTTTTCTTTCGTCGCCTACATTCGGTAGTGTTACTAAGGTAACGATAATAAGTATTGCAGAAATAAGTACAACGGAAATAGCCACAATTGGTAAATTGTTCATACAATCATCTCCCTTTAGCTATAAATGTCAAATTGTTTTTACATTTATAGTTTACCATTCATTGGAAGAACGTCAAAT
>DATFAH010000244.1:0-5171 GCA_035254805.1 Caryophanales bacterium
GCCATTGAGCATGTTTGGGGATTGACGAGAGCTGAGGTTCATTTATCCCAGAAAGAAGCTATTTATTCTTATGATGAACACATGGCATCTCCACAGGATTTTAAACAGGCAGTTATGGAAGCCGGCTTTGAGATAGCTGAATAATATTCTAGGTAAAAAGGCATCTTTTTTTAGCAGGTGGGATCACATTGAAACCAATAGAGGTTAAGCGGGAAATTCTCAGGCTTGATAAAGGGCAAACTTCACAAATAGAAGATAGTGTTGTAACAGAATATCCAGTAACCATTAAAATAAATGGGAAAGAATTCGTTACCTTAGTTTGTACACCTGAATATATTGAAGATTTAGTGGTTGGATTTTTGGCATCAGAGGGAATTGTCCGCCGTTATGAGGAGATCGACGATATTTGGTTTGAGGAAAAGAATGGGTTTGTTCATGTTCAAACGGGTAAAGCAAATCCTTATTATGAAAATTTTCATAACAAACGGTATATCACCTCATGCTGCGGAATGAGCAGACAAGGATTTGTGTTTGTCAATGATGTTATTAATGCCAAAAAGATGAATGCAGTTCGTGTTCAAATTTCCTCCGGGGATTGTTTTAAATTAATGAATGAAATGCAGCTATCATCCACTACCTTTCAAACCACTGGGGGCGTGCACAACGCGGCATTATGCCAAGCAGATGAAATGATCCTTGCCAGAATGGACATCGGCCGCCATAACGCCTTAGATAAAATCTACGGATATTGTTTAAAAAATAAGATCCCACTCCATAATAAATTATTGGTTTTTAGTGGTCGAATTTCGTCCGAGATCTTAATGAAAGCGGCAAAGATTGGCTGTGAACTAGTTTTATCAAAATCAGCCCCCACAGAATTGGCACTCCAATTGGCGGAACAACTGGGGATTACGACAATTGGATTTATTCGCAACGAAGCATTAAATGTTTATACATGCCCTGAAAGGCTTTTGGTTATGTGAAAATATTATTCAATGAAAAGGAAATCCATAATTGCTTGGGTTTCCTTTCTTTATATGATTTTTTCCTCTTTGCATAATCGGTATATCTCAGGAGTCCTTCTTTGTTCTTTATTTTTTCACTTAATGGCTGAAAATAATGGAACAAAATCCCATATTAGTTATAACAGAGCGAATTTAGGAGGATGGATATGGGATTTCTAAAACCTCAACAAATAGCAACATTATCCGTTGAAACAGGGATCAAAAAGGCAAATCTTCCATTTAAAACAATGTTCATTCTAGGATTCTTAGGTGGGGCATTTATCGCACTTGGGTATTTATTAGATATTCGGGTAACAGCAAATTTGCCAAAAGATTGGGGAACATTTGGATCATTTATAGGTGCTGCGGTATTCCCGCTTGGACTAATCCTTATCGTCCTTGCTGGAGGCGAACTTTTAACCGGTAATATGATGACGGTTTCAATGGCTTTTTTTGGGAAAAATATAACATTTAGAAGACTAATATACAACTGGTTTTGGATAACCATTACAAATTTTATTGGTGCGGTTTTTGTGGCCTATGTGTTTGGACACTTAGCAGGTCTGACGAGCGATGGTCCGTTTTTAATAAAAACAATTGAGATTGCCCAAGCAAAACTGCAAGCAGGATTCTGGCCGACTTTTTTTTCAGCGACTGGCTGTAACTGGCTAGTAGGTCTTGCCTTATGGCTTGCATATGGAGCTAATGATGTCAGTGGAAAAATACTTTCGATCTGGTTTCCGATTATGGGCTTTGTGGCGATTGGTTTTCAGCACGTAGTGGCCAATATGTTTGTCATTCCGGCGGCTATTTTTGCCGGTCAGCTTAATTGGGGTGATTACTTAACAAATTTTATCCCTGCTTTTTTAGGAAATGCAGTTGGAGGAAGTATCTTTGTCTCTTTAATATATTGGCTCGCTTATAAAGATGAAATGGGTTCTTAAAAATCCCCTGCTCTAAAAAAGCAGGGGATTTAAAAACTATGCGAAAGGGATAAATATGCGGTATAGTTGGGGAGGGAAGTTCGCTATAATTTTTAGTTGTAATGTAACACAAATAGATGTCAATCCCTGTACTTGTATACTCCCGAAAAGATTCTTCTTTTTACACTTTTAGAAACATGAAAAGATTCTTCTTTTTGAGTATATTAAAAGTATAGACTTTTGGAGGGATGTGCGATGGAATTAACGATTCTAGGCTTTTGGGGCGGTTATCCTAAAAAAAATGGGGCAAGCTCTGGCTATTTACTTCAACATGATGGCTTTCAACTGTTGATAGATTGCGGGAGTGGAGTGCTTTCAAAGCTGCAAAATAAAATCCAGCCTGAAGAGCTAGATGCCGTTTTAATTTCCCATTATCATCCTGATCATATCGCGGATATCGGGGTCCTTCAGCATTCAAGGCTTATTCAAGGCTTTTTAGAAAAGCGTTTTCCGTACCTTCCGATTTATGGTCACCATTTTGATCAAACAGAATTTCATAAATTAACCTACAAGGAGGTAACGAAAGGACAAGCATACAATCCGAATGAAATTCTTCAAGTTGGTCCTTTTCAGGTATCATTTTTAAAAACAAACCATCCAGTTCCATGCTATGCGATGAGAATCGAGACAGGTGGAAAGGTAATCGTTTATACAGGGGATAGTTCCTTCAAGGAAGAGTTTATCGAGTTTAGCAAAAATGCAGATCTATTACTATGTGAATGTAATTTTTACGGCTCACAAAATGGGACAACCTCTGGGCACATGAATGGCTTTGATGCTGGAAAACTTGCACAGCAGGCCGCCGTTAAACAATTAATTCTAACCCATCTGCCCCATTACGGCGATATAACAGATTTAGTAAGTGAGGCTTCTCAAGAATATTCAGGTTCAATTAGACTCGCTGAAGAATTTTTAACCATATCAATTTAAAAAGGAGATTGGAAAAATGTTATTCATTGATAATAAAGGTATTACAGATCCACGTATCAACCTCGCCATTGAGGAATATGCATTAAAAAACTTAGATATTAACCAAACATACTTATTGTTTTACATAAATAAACCATCCATCATTATCGGTAAAAACCAAAATACGATTGAAGAAATTAATACTGAGTATGTTGAAGATAATGGTATTATCGTGGTTCGTCGCCTTTCAGGTGGTGGAGCAGTATACCATGATCTAGGGAATTTGAATTTCAGTTTTATCACAAAAGATGATGGTGACAGCTTCCATAACTTTAGGAAATTCACGGAACCAGTTACCAATGCCCTGCATAAATTGGGCGTTAAAGCTGAACTAAGCGGTCGGAACGATATTGAAGTAGAAGGAAGAAAAATATCCGGTAATGCCCAGTTCTCAACAAAGGGCCGGATGTTCAGCCATGGAACACTTTTATTTAATTCAGAAGTGGATCATGTTGTAGCAGCCTTAAAAGTGAAAAAAGATAAAATTGAATCTAAAGGCATCAAATCCATTCGCAGCCGGGTAGCCAATATCTCGGAATTTTTAACAGAGGAAATGACAATTGAAGAATTCCGCACATTGTTATTAAAGAATATTTTTGAAGGTGAAGAGGAAATTACCGAGTACGTTTTAACAGAGGAAGATTGGGAAAAAATTCATCAGCTTTCCGAGGAACGTTATCAAAATTGGGAATGGAATTTTGGTAAATCACCTAAATTTAATTTACAGCATTCCCATCGTTTCCCTGTAGGTTCTATTGATGTAAGACTAGAAGTAAATAAAGGTGTTATCGAAGATTGCAAAATTTACGGCGATTTCTTTGGTGTTGGTGACGTAAGTGAAATCGAAGAGAAGCTAAGGAATATCCGCTATGAAAAAAATGAAATTGAAACTGCACTTGCAGATACCGATATTCGCCATTATTTTGGAAATGTAACAAAAGAAGAATTTATTAATCTAATTTATTAAAAGGGTAACGCGGTGTAAATTTACATCGCGTTTGTATTTTCATTATAAAGAAAATTTGCTAAAATGTATTGTTAAAAGGGAATCAAGAGGGGGGATGGGCATGGAGAACATTGTTTTAGGAAAAGAGTCATCAGAACTTAAAAAGGGGTTTCAAGCAGGCCTCAGCATTGGTATTGGTTATTTTCCCATTGCACTGACATTTGGTCTTCTTGCTAAAACCTCTGGGCTTTCGATTTATGAGACGATTTTAATGAGTCTCATTGTTTTTGCGGGAGCGTCACAATACATATCGTTAAGCTTGCTCGCTTTTGGGACAGGAATCTTTGAAATTATTTTAACAACTTTTATTGTAAATATTCGTCATTTTCTCATGTCGGCTTCCTTAAATGAAAAATGTGAAGAAGATCATCTTATGAATAAGATGATTTATGCTTTTGGTATTACAGATGAAACATTTTCGGTGGCATCAACGAAAGAGGGGACAGTCTCGACAGGCTTTATGTTTGGGCTGGTTACCATCTCGTATTCAAGCTGGGTTATTTTTTCTGGAATTGGTCATTTAATCGGTGCGAGTTTGCCTGAAACCTTGCAAGAGAGCATGGGAGTTGCCCTTTATGCGATGTTTATTGGTCTTTTAGTCCCATCCATGAAGAAAAGTGCAAAAGTTGTTTTTTTGGCATCCCTAGCAGCTGCTTTTAATTCCATTTTCACATTTGGAAAATGGTTAGCACCTGGATGGGCGATTGTTACGGCAACGATTTTATCGGCAGTCATTATTGAAGCAATCGAGGCCCTCAAGAAAAAGCAAAGGGGGGGTCAAGATGAAGCCTGAAATCATTTGGATGATTGTTGGAATGGGTCTGGTTACTTACATTCCTAGAATGCTTCCTTTTGTCCTTTTTAAAGAAAAAGAATTGCCACCCTTTATTCAAGGTGTTTTAAAAAATGTCCCGTACGCTACCCTTGGTGCGCTTATCTTCCCAGGTATTTTATTAATCCAAAAAGGGGATATTTGGTACGGTGTGATTGGGGCTTGCGCCGCATTTATCCCAGCCTTCCTTGGTGCTAACGTCATTGTTGTTGTTCTTGGATCGATTGCTGTCCTTGCAGTCTACTCCTATTTATTTTAAGTCGGTGAATATGCCGGCTTTTTTCTTTTTTTGTGTTCTAAATAGTTCTTTTTTAACTAAACTAATGGTAGAGAGTTTGTACAAAAAGGAGGACAATTATGGCTCGGAAAATGGGGAT
>DATFAH010000245.1:0-7593 GCA_035254805.1 Caryophanales bacterium
GATGGTCACCTTTTAAACATGTCTAAAGAAAAAAAAGCTTTGAAAAATATTTATGGAGAATTCATTGGGATTACCAAAATCTCTTACAAAGCATATAAAAAAATGTGCTCACTAGCAAAATCGGTTATCCCGATAAAACCAAAATTAGATTATGAAGAAGCACTTGTTGGAATTTCTAGTAAAGTAAAGTTCGATGTTGAAATGCTTCAGGATATAGTTTGGGGTGAAGTAGATGATAATACGCAATGGAACCGTGCCGTAGACGTAATTTATCCGCTTATTAAGGCACGAGAATCTGTACCATTACCTGTTAAGAGAAATATATTATTAAATCCTGGCCCAGCAACCACGACAGATACAGTAAAATATGCACAAATCATACCGGATATTTGCCCTAGAGAAAAAGAATTCGGTGAAGTGATGGAGTTTATTTCTACAGAACTTACGAAATTTGTTGCGAATTCAGAGGACTTTACAACCATTCTTTTTGGGGGTTCGGGGACCTCAAGCGTTGAAGCTATTTTAAGTTCTGTCGTTGATCAACATGCAGTCATTATTATCAATAATGGTGTTTATGGAAAACGAATGTGTCAAATTGCAGATGCCAATCAGCTTAACTACTTAGAATATAAAAGTCCAACAGATAATGCTCTTGACTTGAAAAACTTAGAGAATCTTCTCAGAACGAGTCATAAAAAGATTTCACATCTCGCCATCGTTCATAATGAGACAACAACAGGTCTTCTTAATCCACTTGATGCAATAGGCACTTTATGTAAAAAGTATGAGATAAAATTAATTGTCGATGCAATGAGCTCATTTGCAGCTATCCCAATTAATATGAAAGAAATGAATATTAGTTTCTTAGCAGCTAGTTCCAATAAAAATCTTCAAGGAATGGCTGGTGTTTCATTTGTTATTGCAAATAAAGAACATCTTGAAGGGACAAAAGAAATTAACCCAAGAAATTTGTATCTCCATCTCTATTCACAATACAAGCATTTTGAAATGACGAAACAAATGAGGTTTACTCCACCAGTACAAACCTTATATGCTTTAAAACAAGCTATTCTTGAAGCTAAATGGGAAGGAATTAAGAATAGAAAATTGCGATATGACAAAATGTGGGAGATATTAATTGAAGGGATTAATCGGTTAGGACTGGAACACCTGGTAAATAAAGAAAGTCATTCCAAAATCATCACAGCTATAATGGAACCGCCCAACCCAAACTATGATTTTAAACAAATGCATGATTTTCTCTATGAAAAAGGTTTTACTATTTACCCAGGAAAACTAGAAAATCTTAATACTTTTCGAATAGCAAATATCGGAGATCTGAATGATCAGGATATAGAAAAATTTATAGAGCTTCTTGAGCAATATATAAATGGAATAAGTGAATGTTACCACCTCACCAAGGGGGGTGAAGAAGTTGTCGATTCCAAGACATAAACTGGCGGTTGCTTGTATGGTTATGAACCAAAACAACCAAATCCTTTTAGTTGAAAGTTTTACAAGGGGATGGGAATTTCCTGGTGGATATGTAGAAAAAGAGGAGTCACTTAAGGCAGCTGCAATAAGGGAAGTGAAAGAAGAGTCAGGAATAGACATTCAAATTACTGGTTTTTATGGAATTGAACAAAATATCAGAAATTCTACTTGTATTATTATTTTCGAAGGTAAAGTTATTGGCGGTAAGCTAACGCATTCTGAAGAAAATCTAAGTGCAGGCTATTTTTCTGTTAAAAAGGCAGAAAAAATGATTACCAATGACTCGTTTAGACAGAGAATGCAGAGATGTTTACACAACAATGATCATCCTTTTATTTATATAATTGAATAAAAATATTTTGCCCTTCCAAACATAGTGGAAGGGTTTTGTATTTAAAAAAACGATAAGACGGATACCCAATCCCGTTACTTACACATCTAAAAAAGAATTTACTATTTCGAAAGTAAAATAGATAACATTGAACATTTTGTTAAAAAAGTCGTCTATTTTTCATTTGAAACATAAATGTAATATTGTTATTACTTTTTTGACAAATAGAGATGTTATACTAACTTTAAAGTTGGAAAAACTGTATTTTATTTGCGTAATTTGTCATATAAAAGCTGAAATGATCAATAATGAATGACTTTATTACATAAAAAATGTCAAATCATATAGGTATAACGTCTTAGTTTTTTAGTTTAGGAGACTGTTAGACTCTTGTGGTTTGGCCAATAGGAAAGCAGGAGATTCAACATGAAAAAGAAGGTAACTGCACTTGGTACAACAATCATGCTTGGACTAAGTAGTGTAATAGCGATCCCGGCAGTAAAAGCCAATTCATTACAGGGGCAGCGTTCCGAAATTCAAGCTGGAATTTCTAAAGCAAATGCGGCCATTTCACTGGCCCAAAGTGAACTTGCAAAATTAAATGAGCAAATTAAAAGAGTCGATCAGGCTATTGTCGATAATAATAATATGATTAACGATACAGAAAAGAAAATTAACGGTACTAAATTAGAAATTGGCCAACTTCAGGAACAAATTAAAATTTTAAATGAGAAAATTGAAAAGCGTAATATTGTCTTGAAAGAACGGGCACAATCTTTCCAAGAAACGGGTGGCACTGTAAACTATATTGATGTCATACTAGGGGCGAAAAGCTTTGGTGATTTCGTTGAAAGAATTGGTGCGGTAACTTCTTTGGTTGAAGCTGACCAAGGCATTCTTAAACAACAAGAAGTCGATAAACAGGAAGTTGAAAATAAACAAGATTCTCTTTCCAAAAACTTGTCAAATCTAAATGCCATGAAAACAGAACTAGTTGGCATGAAAGCACAGATTGCTGAGCAAAAAGCACAAAATGATGCAATGAAAGAAGAACTTAAGCAGAAAGAGAATGCAGGTATAGCCCAAAAAGCTGATCTACAAAATCAAGATCAAATCCTTGCTGCACAACAAGCTGCAGAACAATATGGTGGCGGAAGCGAAACTGGATCAGAAACAGGCTCAGGGAGTTCGTATGTCATCCCAAATAATAATGCGAGTGCAAGCGGGAGTGCTAGTGACGTAATTAGAGCAGGCTATAAATACATTGACAACTCTGTATATGTATTTGGCGGCGGAAGAACTGCATTTGATATTGCAAATGGTCGATTTGATTGCTCTGGTTTTGTACGTTATGCTTTTGCACAAGCTGGTATTAGTGTGGGGGCAAGCACAGATTCATTAAAATATGCTGGAAAACAGGTTTCAACGAGCGATATGCGCCCTGGTGATCTAGTATTCTTCAATACTTACAAAACGGATGGCCATGTAGCGATTTATATTGGTGGAGGCCAGTTCATTGGTTCTCAAACTTCAACAGGTGTTGCGGTTGCTAGTATGACAAGTGGCTATTGGGCACAGCATTTTAATGGACGCGTAGTAAGAATTTTAAAATAAAATGAATGAAACGGAGCCGTTATTAAGGTTCCGTTTTTTAGTATTCTGATTCAACCATTAATGAAAATTAATCATGTCTATTTTTGTCGAAACTCTTCCTGAAATTAGGGAAATATGGAATAATAATTAAAAGGAAATAATTACAATTTGAGAAATGTTGAACATATATTTCTCCAAGCCTTAAATTTATTATTTTTAGGAGGGGCGATCTGTTTTGAATAGTGATGACAAAATTAATATTCTATTAGTTGATGACCGTTCAGAAAATCTATTGGCCTTGGAAGCGATTATAGAACGTAACGAATATAATTTAATAAAAGCTTACTCAGGAGAAGAAGCGTTAAAATACCTATTAAAATATGAACTTGCTGTCATCCTTTTAGACGTTCAAATGCCTGGAATTGATGGATTTGACACCGCAAAAATAATTAAGGCAAGGGAAAAAACAAAAAATATCCCCATTATTTTTATTACGGCAAATAATATGGCTTCTGAACATATTTTTACAGGATATTCAATTGGAGCAATAGACTATATTCTTAAGCCATTTGATCCTATCATCTTAAAAGCAAAAGTGGAAGGTTTTGTAGAAATTTATAAAATGACTCGAAAACTTATTCAACAAAAAGAGATCCTGGCAGACAAAACAAAGGAATTAGAAAAGGCAAATCTTGAACTCTCCCGCACTACCTCTGAATTACGTATTTCCGAAGTATTAGCAAATGTGATTAATGAAACCTCGATTGATTCTATGATTATCATCAATGAAGATGGACTTATTCTAAAAGTAAATCCCGCTGTTAAAAAAATGTTTTATTATGATGAATTAGAAATTATCGACAAAAGCATAACCTTATTGTTTTCTGAGCAAGATTCTAAGAAATTTATCAGGAGTATTCTTGCAGTGATCAATTGTTTAGAAAGTATAGTAGGAACTGAAGATTTAAAAGAAGTAATGGTTACTCGAAGTGATGGATCGCTATTTCCAGCTGAAATTCAAATTGGAAAAAGATATGTTCAAGATAAATATATTATTGCATGCACGATTAGGGATATTACGAAAAAGAAACAGGATCAGGAAATGATCAGGCACATGGCTTATCACGATAGTTTAACAGATTTACCAAATCGAAGGCTTTTGAATGAACAATTAACGATTAAATTAAATCATGCTAAACGAAATAATCAAACTTTAGTCATCATGTATTTGGATATTGACCGATTTAAATATATTAATGATTCACTTGGACATTTTATTGGAGATAAAGTTCTTCAAGTAGTTGCAAATAGATTAAAAGAAAATTTGTCTGAAGGTGATTTATTAGCAAGAGTGGGTGGGGATGAATTTAATATCATCTTAAGTAATTTAAATAGAGAGAACTCGCTAGAAATGACTGAGAATATATTGGAGAAATTTAAACAGCCAATTCATATTGACAATTATGAATTATATATTACAACATCTATTGGAATTAGCATTTTTCCATATGATGGCGAGGATTCCTCTGTATTAATGAAGAATGCTGATGCGGCCCTATATCGTGCAAAGGAACAAGGGAAAAACAAGTATAAAGTTTTTCACTCTGGTATGAATATTCAATCCTATAAAACTTTCACTTTACAAAATGAATTACGCAAAGCAATTGAACGAAAAGAATTGGCACTCGTCTATCAACCACGAATTAATATCGAAACAGGGACTGTTGTAGGCGCGGAAGCATTGCTAAGGTGGAATCATCCAAACTGGGGGACTATTCCACCGGCGGATTTTATCCCCTTGGCTGAGGAAACAGGACAAATTATTGAAATTGGAGAATGGGTCTTGAAAACAGTTTGTAAACAAATGAAAGAATGGGAAGAATCAGGACTTGTACCAATTCGAATTGCGGTCAATTTTTCTGCACAACAATTTTTGCAAAAAGAGTTAATCGATAATATCAAAAAAACCCTTAGGGAAATGGATATCGATCCTAATCTGATTGAAATTGAAATTACCGAATCTGTGCTTATGGGAAATGAAGATCACATCATCAAGACGTTAAATCAACTAAGGAACTTAGGTATTTGGATCAGTATTGATGACTTTGGTATGGGATATTCTTCACTGAATTATTTAAGGCGGTTTCCAGTTAATATTTTGAAAATTGATAAGTCGTTTATTCGCGATATTTTCAATCCTTTATCTGATTGTCGTGCCTTAATCTCAACCATCATTACATTAGCACATAGTTTAAATATGTCTGTGATTGCTGAGGGAGTTGAAACCGAAGAGCAATTAACTGTTTTAAGGAATTTTAAATGCTTTGAAATACAAGGATATTACTTCAGCCCTCCGATTGTGCCGAAAGAATTTGAAACTTTTATCAGGCTTGTATTGATGAAGGGAAAAATCTCGATGCATAGTAAAGAATAAGCTGAATAAATGATTAAATAATTAGAGGAAGGAGAACGAATCATGAAAATTAGAACAAAACTAATTTTGGGGCTTAGTTTATTACCTATCCTCATTTTTCTCCTCATTGGGATTGGGTGGTTTCAGCTACAAAGCTTTAAAACTATGAACGGCAAATCTGAATCAAAATATGACTTAGTCATTTCAGCTGAACAAGTCTATAGAATAGTTAAAAATGAAGCTATTAGTTTAAGAAATCTAATGATTTTTAATGATAAAGAGTTAATTAACAAGGAATTAACAACTCTTCAAAATGAAAGTGATATTGTTGATCAAAATATTGTCATGCTTGAGAAAAAAGTAACTTCAGATAAACAAAAGAAATTGGTAAAGAAATTATATGATACTAATCAAAGTTTCAATGTTTATAAAGAGGACACAATGAAACTAATTTCCCAAGGGAATAAAGAAGGCGCTATTCAATTAATAATTAGTAGAGGAGAAACATTTCGTGCTGAGTTTTCTCAAGTTATTACAGAAATAAATAATAACTTTGAAGACGATATGAAATCTTCTTCACATGAGTTTTCAACTAATTTTGAAAGACAAATATGGATAGGGAGTTTTATTTCTATATTAGGGATCTTGATCGTAATAATGATCGTCTTTCGAAGTGTTTGGGCAACCGCTAAACGACTCAGTCAAGTTTCTAATGTCATGGTAAGTGTTGCAAACGGTAGTGCTGATTTAAGTACAAAGATTGAAGTGAAATCTAATGATGAAATTGATGCTGTTGCATTGTCTTTTAACCATATGGTTGAATCTTTAGAACAACAGAAGATAAAGGAAGGTAATTTAATATGGATTAAATCAAATATAGCAGAGATTTCAACTAACTTAAGTGGAATTCACCAACTTGAATCATTATCCAAAAACTTTCTTTCAAAAGTGGCTCCGCTAATGGATGTTTGCCATGCTGTTTTTTTTGTAAAAGATTCAAATGAAAAAGATAATGAGCCAGTCTTTAAATTACAAGCCTCATATGCTTTTAAAGAAAGAAAACACCTTTTTAATACATTCAGTTTGGGAGAGGGCTTGATCGGACAAGCTGCATTAGAAAAAACCCCTATCATTCTAACGGATGTGCCCTCTGATTACGTCCGTATAAAATCAGGTTTGGGTGAAGCGCCCCCATTAAATATTTATGTGTTGCCGGTTAGTTTTGAAGGAGAAGTAAAAGCAGTGTTAGAATTCGCCTCCTTCAAACCATTTACTATAACTAAACAAACCTTTATAGAGGAATTGATCAACAGTTTAGGGATTATTCTAGATAGTGTAATGGGAAGAATTCAATTAGCTAAATTATTAGAAGAAACACAAGTTTTAATGGAAGAAATTCAAGCACAGTCAGAAGAACTTCAATACCAACAAGAGGAGCTTAGAGTAACAAATGAGGAATTAGAAGAAAAAGCAAGACAGTTAGCATTAAGCTCTAAATACAAATCAGAATTTCTCGCTAATATGTCACATGAACTTCGTACTCCATTAAATAGTTTACTTATTCTATCAAAATTACTTTCTGATAATCTTGAGGGAAATCTATCTAATAAACAGATCGAATATTCTAAAATAATTTTTTCTTCTGGTAGAGATTTATTAGCACTAATAAACGATATTCTCGACTTAGCCAAAATTGAATCGGGAAAAATGGAGGTTAATCCAAGTAAGTTTTTGATAGAAGATATCGTCGATTTTGTTGAAA
>DATFAH010000246.1:0-4864 GCA_035254805.1 Caryophanales bacterium
GTCTTATTCTAGGGTATATGCTGGCCTTCTCCTATCATTTAACCCATAGTGAAAATGGAACAAACAAAAGTAATTTATCAGGTGAACAGTGGGAAAGAACAATTGATTTAAGAAACCAATTGATTGAGCAGGAAAAAACGAATCGAAAACTACAAAAAGAACTAAAACAAAAACAAAGTCAAGTATTAAAAAATGAGAAGGAAATGTCGAAAGAGGCATCGGTGTTTTATAGCCTTGCAGACGAGGCTGAACGATACCGGATGTTTTTAGGAGAAGTAAAGGTAAAGGGGAAAGGCGTAACCGTTACACTTGATGATGGGGCCTATGACCCTAAAGATAGTAATGTAAATAATTACCTTGTTCATGAATTTCATGTATTTAAAGTGGTCAATGAACTATATGTATCTGGTGCATCAGCTGTTGCAATAAATGGTAAGAGGCTATCAAGTCATTCGTATATCGTATGTAATGGGCCAGTCATTATGATAGATGGCGAGCCACACCCAGCACCATTTGTGATTTCCGCAATTGGGGATCCTGATGTATTGTCAAAAGCATTGAATCTTACTGGTGGAGTGAAAGATCAATTAGTGAATGACAATATTGTTTTTGAACTTGAAAAAGAAAATGAAATTGTTATGGGGCCAATCTTAGGTAGCTAATATCTGAATTTAATCGTCCACATTATCAAACAAAACGAAGGTTGGTGAAAAAGTGGACAAACAGAAAAATAAAATCAGCCTTTTTTTTATTGCGATTATAATTGGGTTTATGATTACGATTCAATTTCTAACCGTAAAAACACCAGCAAAAAGAGACACAAGAGACATTTGGCAGCTGAGAGAAGCAATACTACAGGAAAAAGCATTGCAATCAAAGCTATTGCAAGAAATTCGTTCAAATGAAGAAAAATTAGCCGCCTACGACTCTAAGAAAAAACAAAGTAAAGAAGCGGCATTGCGGAATACCCTTGATGAATTAAAGATTGAGGCTGGTTTGACAGATGTGACTGGACCAGGAATTATATTAAAAATTGAACCAGTCAATGAAGAGATTCAATTAGGTGAACCTGTAAAAGCGGTGTCCCCTGACCTCTTAAAAAGATTGATAAATGAATTGAATATGTATGAAGCAAAATATGTCTCCATTGATGGTCAGAGAATTATCAACACGACAGTTATTCGGGATATAAATACCGAAACAAAAATTGATGGACATTCTATTAAAAGCCTTCCAATTGAAGTGAAGGTGGTTGCAGACAATATGAGAACAGCTCAAAAGCTTTATAATCAAATGCAAGTGTCAAAATCTGTAGAGGAATTTTTCATTGATAACTTACGAGTGACGGTTTCTGCACCAACAAACGATGTTATCATACCTGCATATGAAAACCAAATTCATATTCGAAATATGGAAATAGTCAAAACTGAAAAGGGAGGAAGTTCTTAATGTGGCTTCCAATATTGGGGTTGATTGTTGGAATTATCCTTGGCTTATTAACAGATTTTAGAATTCCTGAAGAATACTCCAATTATTTATCTATTGCAGTTCTGGCTGCCTTTGATACCTTATTTGGCGGAATTCGTGCCCATCTACAAAATATTTACGACGAAAAGGTATTTGTTTCGGGCTTCTTTTTTAACATTTTACTTGCTGCAGGTTTAGCTTTTCTAGGTGTCCAACTTGGTGTAGACTTGTACTTAGCAGCCGTTTTTGCGTTTGGTGTAAGACTATTTCAAAACATCGCGGTTATAAGGCGAATTTTATTAACAAAATGGTCAACAAATAAAGAAAAAATCGAAAAAAAGTAAATTATTTAGAGGGAATCATTTAATTGTGACGAATATTTCTATAAGGTATAATCTAGCAATTATTTCTTTAACATTTATTTAATGGTAGCACGAACGGCTTGACTTAAAGTCACACCGTCATATTAATTATAACAAATAAAATTTTAATTTTTGAATTGATGGATTGTTGTTCTTTTTTAAGGATTGCAAAAGGAGGTGCCAAAGAATGAACAGCAATGAAATTTATGTCAGTCTTGACATCGGTACATCCAGTGTAAAGGTAATCATTGGAGAAATGGCTGGTGACACAATAAATATTATTGGCGTCGGCAATGTGAAATCTGAGGGTTTACGTAAAGGCTCCATCGTTGATATTGACGAGACCGTTCATTCGATTAAGAAGGCGATTGAGCAAGCAGAAAGAATGATTGGGATGGAGATACGGCAAGTTGTTGTCGGGATATCAGCGAACCATGTCATGCTCACAAATTGCCACGGTGTTGTCGCGGTTTCAAGCCAGAATCGAGAAATAACAAACGAAGATGTTGCCAGAGTCATTGATGCGGCACAGGTTATGTCGATTCCACCGGAAAGAGAAATTATCGGGGTAGATGCAAAGCAATATATTGTAGATGGGCTTGATGAAATTAATGATCCCCGTGGTATGATTGGCGTAAGACTTGAAATGGAAGGAACAATCATTACAAGCTCTAAAACCATTTTACATAACACACTAAGATGTGTAGAACGTGCAGGTTTGGAAATCATGGATATTACATTACAACCACTTGCAGCAGGATCATTTGCTTTATCAAAAGATGAGCGGAATCTAGGGGTAGCCCTAATTGATCTTGGTGGTGGATCAACTACCATAGCCTATTTTGATCAAGGTCATTTAAAAGCTACCAGTTTACTCCCAATAGGGGGAGATCATATTACAAAAGATCTTTCCATTGGTCTACGCACATCAACGGAAGATGCCGAGATGATTAAATTGAAATATGGACATGCATTTTATGATGATGCATCAGAGGAAGAAGTGTTCAGTGTTCCGATTATTGGAAGTGATCAACATCAACAATTTAATCAGCTTGAAATTTCTGATATTATAGAAGCTAGAACGGAAGAAATCTTTGAATTGGTCGTTCAAGAAATGAAACGTCTAGGCATTCGTGATTTACCTGGTGGATTTGTTTTAACTGGGGGAGTAGCTAATATGCAGGGTGTGTTAGAGCTTGCAGAGGAAATTTTCCAAAACCGGGTTCGTATTGCAGCACCTGATTATATTGGAGTTAGGGAACCACAATTTACAATGGCAGTAGGTTTAATCAAATACGCCTATAAGTTTGCTAGATTACCAGGCGGTGCCGCCCTTGAATCTTCATCAGTTTCCGAACCAAGTGAAAAAAAGAGCACAAGGCAACCATTGCCAAAAACAAAACAAGATAAACAACCTGAAGAAAAAATTTCATCAAGAGTAAAAAAATTCCTTGGTTACTTTTTCGAATAAGTGAAACCGAAAAGGAAGATCGACGAATTAGGAGGATTTGTCATGTTAGAGTTTGATACAAATTTAGATTCTCTTGCTACAATAAAAGTCATCGGTGTTGGCGGTGGCGGTAATAATGCAGTAAACCGAATGATCGAGCATGGCGTTCAAGGTGTGGAATTTATCGCTGTTAATACAGATGCACAAGCATTGAATCTTTCAAAAGCTGAAGTAAAAATGCAAATAGGTGGAAAATTAACTAGAGGACTTGGTGCAGGTGCTAATCCAGAAGTTGGGAAAAAGGCAGCTGAAGAAAGTAAAGAACAAATTGAAGAAGCTTTAAGCGGAGCAGATATGGTTTTTGTTACAGCAGGCATGGGAGGCGGTACCGGAACTGGTGCAGCACCTGTTATTGCCCAAATTGCACGTGATCTTGGTGCATTGACTGTGGGGGTTGTTACAAGGCCATTTACATTTGAAGGGAAAAAGCGTTCTAATCAAGCTTCTGGCGGAATTGGCGCAATGAAAGAAGCTGTAGATACATTAATTGTTATTCCGAATGACAGACTTCTTGAAATTGTCGATAAAAGTACTCCAATGCTTGAAGCATTCCGTGAAGCGGATAATGTCCTTCGTCAAGGGGTACAAGGTATCTCTGATTTAATCGCAACTCCAGGTCTTATTAACTTGGATTTTGCTGACGTAAAAACGATTATGTCCAATAAAGGATCTGCATTAATGGGAATTGGTGTTGCTTCAGGTGAAAACCGTGCTGCAGAAGCAGCAAAAAAATCCATCAACTCACCATTACTTGAAACATCCATTGACGGCGCTCAAGGTGTCTTAATGAACATTACAGGTGGTGCAAACTTAAGCTTATACGAAGTTCAGGAAGCAGCTGATATTGTTGCTACTGCAACAGACCAGGAAGTGAACATGATTTTCGGATCTGTAATTAATGAAAATTTAAAAGAGGAAATCATTGTAACGGTTATCGCAACTGGTTTTAATGAAGATACGGCACAATCGAAAATGGCCAGACCTTCCTATAACCAAACAAAGGTAACCCCAGGTGTTACGAAAAGAGAACCTAAACGAGAAGAAATGGTACAGGAGCAACCAAGAAGTACGTCTGTTTCACAGGAAGATGCTCTAGATATACCGACATTCTTACGCAATCGAAATCGTCAAAGATAATATATGATGTTTGATAATATTAAGGCATGATACCTAATTGGTACCATGCCTTTTGTTTTTGCTTAGGAAATTATAAAATACTAATTTGTTGATAACTTTAATTAAGTTTATTGCCGTCTAGCTCAAGCGCCTATCGACTAGCGTACTTCGGGCCATCTCCCTACGATAAGTCAACATCGATTCACTTTTCGGTTCATCGTGTATCTTTATCTCGAGCCTGAGCCCCTCCAGTTTGTACGTCGATGATCAAGGCGCTTGTGCTTTTGTTCTAATATCAGAATTTATATGCTTGCCCCTTTTTTGTAATATCAGAATTTATATGCTTGCCCCTTTTTTGTAATATCAGAATTTATATGCTTGCCCCTTTTTTGTAATATCAGAATTTATA
>DATFAH010000247.1:0-2412 GCA_035254805.1 Caryophanales bacterium
GGAATAAAAAGGATATATGAATTATCTCCAAAAAGACTGCTTCTGGCCTGTCCAACTAACCCTGATAACTCTTTTGTTTTAGATAAAAAGATGAGAGGATCATGTTGAACAATGGTTCCTCCGATAAAAATATTTAGTAAGCTAAGCTGTCCCATTATCGTAATGACATGAACGATTTCCAAGATAAACATAACCAGTAATGATTCTTTTAGTTGCGGAAAAATATGTTTCCAAATAATTCGATGACGATTAGCCCCTAAAACACTTGCTGCTTCAATAAAGTTTGCTTTATTGATTTCAGCGGTTTTTTTTCTAACGGAAGAGACAATACTGGGCATACTCACAAATGCAGTTATAATAATGAAATAAAATATTAAACTAGAAGTCTTGATCGTTTCTGAAAAATTGATATTCACAAAAAAGAAATAAAGGATTAGAAAGAGTGGAACATAGCTCCAGGAATTTTCGAACGATTCGATCCAACTCGGAGTTTTTTTCCATACTCCAATATATAAGCCAGCTACAGTTCCTAAAGTCATTTTAATAAAAGTGACGGCAATGGAGATGAGGATCGTATAACGAATTCCATATAGGATCAACGTTAAGATATCGTATCCCCATTGATCTGTACCTAAAGGATATTTGGTTGAAACAAATGGCGGAAATGGGGAAGTGAATATCTTTCCATCTGCATAATGTGTTCTGAGGGTCTCCGTTATAGAATAGGGAGCAAAATCCCTCCCAATACCCGCAATAAATAGTAACCCCGTGACTAATATGATTCCAGCATAGAGTGGGTAATTAATCCGTAATAGCCTACTCATGTATAAACCCTCGTTTAAATAAGTAGAGTAATAGTCTTACAGAAAAATATACTACAAATGAAATTAATAGCATTGAAAATAACCCTACCGCAATCGGCTGCACTTCACTGCTTAAAAAAATAAATCTTGTGATACCTATAACATTTAGTAAATATTCGATGATAAACAAATTTCCGATTGATAAAGAGATAATTTTCGTTAATTCGGCAATAATGAAAGGCTCAAGGTTCTTATATACGTGCTGGAAATTGATATAGTTTACACGCATTCCCTTTGCAACAGCTGTTCGAATATAATCCTCACCACAAATTTGATAATACTTTACTGCCATTAATTTAAATAAATATAAGGTTGGTGCAAGTCCGACTAAAATCATTGGAAACCAGATGTTCAGTGCACCGCTATCGAGTCGTAAAGATATTACTCTAATACCGGTTACCTGGTAAAACTTTATTGCTAGTAAAAGGGAAAAAATTATAATTACAAAATCGGGAATAACAGCAAGTATATTCAATAGAAAATTGACTAAACGAACCATCCGAAAACGACTAACAAAAATACTAAAGATTAAGCTAACAATCACTCCTAAATTTACGCCAACTAACATGATCCATAAGCTTGTTGTAAAATTTCCTCCAATATCTTGTGAAATTTCTCTTCTTTGATTTCCAACTTGATATGTACCAAGACTTCCACTTTTTATTTCTTTAATAAAATTCTCATAAATATGGGGTAGGTTCTCAAAATTCCACGATAACGTTTTCTCAACTGGGTTTACTCCACTTATAGTAGGAAGTGCAGCGAAAAAAAGAATGAAGATAAATATGAAAAAGACCTGCTGTAAAATTCTCAAAGTAGCTCCCCTTTCTGTAAAATTGCTGACAAATCCATTTTCCTTTTTTTAGAGAAAGATGTCAATAAAATTGGCTATTTTATGAATTTGCTGACAGATTTGACTTCTATTTTTATTATTGTTTTAATTTTAAAATGTTGATGTAGAAAAAATTGGTTTGATGGGACAGCCATTGATGCCGGAATATTTGGAAATTGTTGATGAAGATGGTCACCCTGTTTCTACAAATGAAGCTGGAACAATTACTGTTCGAAAAGATTTTCCTGCTCTCTTTGGACTTTACTATAAGGATCATGAAAAGACTCAATCTGCTTATCGAGGAAACTACTTTTTAACAGGGGATAGGGCATCAAAGGATGAAGATAACTATTTTTGGTTCGAGGGCAGAAATGATGATGTGATTAACAGTTTCCGGATATACCATTGGCCCTTTTGAAGAGGAGGGTGCTTTAATGAAACATGATGCCGTAAAGGAATGTGCCGTTATTGCCTCCCCAGCCCCAATTAGATGAAATGTAGTGATAGCATTTGTGGTATTAAGGGGAAAAGTGGTAGCGACAGATGAGTTAAGTCAAGAATTAAAACAATTTGTGAAAAGCTTAACAGCTCCATACAAATATCCTAGGATCATTCAATTTATCGAATCACTGCCAAAAACGGACTCAGGAAAAATACGTCGTGTTGATTTACGAAATATCGACTAAACGATTATAATGCAAACTTGCGTTGTTTTTC
>DATFAH010000248.1:0-9970 GCA_035254805.1 Caryophanales bacterium
CTCCAGGATCTGATGTGAATGAAATTGTTGAGGAAATATTAAAACAGGTTCGACCTACTCGCAAACTAGATTCAAAGGTTATATCTGAAATGGTGAATCAGGTAATAAAAAAATATCAAATGATTTAATAGGAGGAATTAAAAATGGCAAGAGAATTAACCGCATTAGGAATGATTGAAACAAAAGGTTTAGTAGCTTCCGTTGAGGCAGCAGATGCAATGGTAAAGGCAGCAAATGTACACCTAATTGGCAAGGTTCACGTTGGTGGAGGAATTGTAACCGTTTTGGTTCGTGGGGATGTTGGTGCAGTAAAGGCAGCAACTGATGCAGGTGCTGCTGCAGCTCAGCGTGTTGGTGAACTTGTATCTATTCATGTCATTCCACGTCCACATAATGAATTGGAAAGTATTTTACCTAAATATGAGGGTGAACTCTAGGTTTGTAGCTCAAATATAAGGAGCAGAAATAATGAATAAACAGGCCATCCAAACTATTATCGATGAGGTTGTTAATGAATTTTTAAAAAAAGAATATAAGACTAAACATATTCCTATGGCAATTTCGGCACGTCATTGTCATTTAAGTCAAGCTGATTTAGAGCAACTATTTGGAAAAGGCTATGAATTAACAAAAAAAGTAGATTTATCCCAACCTGGCCAATTTGCTGCAAATGAAACTATTTCGATCGTTGGACCGAGGGGCTGCATTGAAAATGTGCGGATCCTTGGTCCAGTACGTACCTTTACACAGGTCGAGGTAAGTAAAATAGATTCAATAAAGTTGGGTATTAAACCGCCATTACGGGAATCAGGGAATATAAAAGATTCTGCCCCTATTACTCTTGTAGGGCCTCTAGGGAGTATTTATAAAACAGAAGGGGCAATTATTGCCCAATGCCACATTCATATGTCGCCAGAGGAAGCAAATAAATATAAAGTGGATAACGGTGAATATGTTCGGGTTAAATCAGATGGTGAAAGGCCAATTACATTTGAAAGAGTGCTTGTTCGGATTTCTTCAAATTATAAACTAGAAATGCATATTGATACAGACGAAGCTAACGCAGGATTTATTTCATGTGGAAATAAAGGAGCTCTTGTAAAGTATGAGGGAAATTTATGATAGACCAACTGACGATTGAACGAATTGTTGCGGAGGTCTTAAAAGCCATTAACATACCTTTAGAACTTAGTGAACCTGCTGAATTGAAGTCAAATTTAGTAATAGTAAAGGCTGGAAATAAAATTGACTCCAAAATGATAGCACTTCTTGAAGCAAAATGGAATCTATATTTCTTTGAGTTTGTTAATGATCAGATTCCAAACTCAAAAGAAAAAATAGTGTTTCTTGATGCTTCGCAAGATTTGCTAATAAAAGGAGCACTTGGACTAACTGACTCTCGAGAAAGTTTCTTATTATCTCAGTTGATTATGGCAAATGTTCCTGTTACGTTCATTCCGTCTGCGCCATTAGAAAAACTCCTTAACGAAGATTGGGGAATGATAAATCAGGAATATCAAGCATTGTTATTGAGATATAAGGAAGCATTAAAAAAGTTTGGTGTAGAGATTGTACCATTAGAAATGTTTCTCCAAATATCGGATGTTAAACGAAATAATTCGTGTAATCGTGTTTCTTTCCACTCAAAAGTTTTGACACAGCGAGATATTCAGATGTTTTCTGGTAATAAAATTACAATCAATAATAAAACAATTGTTACCCCTTTAGCCCGCGATGCGGCGAAAGAATTAGGAAAAATCATTGAAATAATTAATAACAAATAAAAGGGAGCTGTCAAGAATGCAATTAGGAACCGTGATAGGTAATGTGTGGGCAACAAGGAAAGAAGAAAATTTACGCGGATTAAAATTCTTAATTGTCCAACCCGAGCTTCTTCCTAATGATTCACCAATTGATGCCCCTTTTATAGCGGTAGACCGGATTGGCGCCGGAGTAGGAGATCGTGTAATGGTTACGAAAGGAAGTGCAGCTACACATTTGGTAACTGAATCTCAATTACCTATTGACGCACTAATTATCGGAATTATCGATTCCATTGATGTGGAAAGAGGTGAAAAGTTTGTCAAAGGCATTAGGAATGATTGAAACCCGTGGTTTAATTGCTTCTATTGTTTCTGCTGATGCCATGGTTAAAAAAACGAATAAAAAACTCATCTGATGAAATATCATCGATAAAAGAATGGAGATGAGAATTTGGTATTTAAGCGAAAGAAAATTGCGATTATTGGAGCTGGCTTCACTGGTGCAACAGTAGCCCATATGTTAGCTCAAAAGGAACTTGGAGATGTTGTTTTAGTTGATATTCCATCCCAAACTAATCCTACAAAAGGGAAAGCATTAGATATGTTGGAAGCAAGTCCAGTTGAAGGGTTTAATGCAAATATTACAGGAACAGCTTGTTTTGAGGACATCAAAGATGCTGAATTAGTCTTAATTACCGCGGGAATTCCCCGTAAACCAGGAATGAGCCGTGATGATTTAGTGTCAACAAATGCGAAAATTATTGAGCAAGTCTCTGAAAATATTAAAATGTTTGCCCCTAATAGTTATATCATTGTCTTAAGTAATCCGGTAGATGCAATGACCTATGTATGTTATAAAACAACAGAATTTCCGAAAAACCGTGTCATTGGTCAATCCGGAGTTTTAGACACAGCTCGCTTTAATACCTTTGTGGCCCAGGAATTAAATGTATCGATTGAAGATATTTCAGGTTTTGTTTTAGGCGGACATGGTGATGATATGGTACCTTTAGTCAGATTTTCGTATGCTGGAGGGATTCCCCTTGATAAAATATTACCTCAGGACCGCATTGATGCCATCATTGAAAGGACCAGAAAAGGTGGGGGAGAGATCGTCAATTTGCTTGGCCAAGGAAGTGCCTATTATGCCCCAGCCGCATCAATGGTTCAGATGGCTGAGGCCATTTTAAAGGATAAGAAGCGCATATTACCTTCCATCGCTTATCTAGAAGGAGAATATGGTTATCACGATTTATATTTAGGGGTGCCAACTATTTTAGGAGGAGATGGAATTGAAAGTATCATCGAAATTCCATTGACACCTGATGAAAAAATGGCACTTGATAAATCTGCACAATCGGTTCGTAATATAACGGGGATGTTTCAGAACTCTTTAATTTTGTAAATTTAGTCACCGGTCAAAGCGAATGGGCCATTCAATTACGACACTATTTATGCAACACTAGTGAAATTTAGTATTTAAGTAAAAGCAGAGGATTAGGTTTTTAGATTACGTTACTAAATGGGGGAACGAAAATGGAGAACAAAAAGAACCATTTGCAAAAGGCCCTTACACCTATTCATCTTTGGGGAATAGCTGTTGGGATGGTTATATCGGGCCAATATTTTGGCTGGAATTATGGGTTTGAACAGGGTGGAACACTTGGCCTAGCTGTTGCAGCTATAATTATTACTGTTTTTTATACGACTTTTATATTTAGTTATTCTGAACTTTCTACCTCAATCCCACATGCTGGTGGCCCGTCTGCATATGCCAGAAGGGCTATGGGACCATTTATGGGATTCATGACAGGTTTAGCTTGTTTATTGGAATTTGTGTTTGCGCCACCAGCTATTGCTGTGTCTACAGGAGCCTATATCCACTTTTTAATACCAAGTATTAATGCTGGTTATGCAACGGTGGGAATGTTTATTATTTTTATATTAATTAATCTGATCGGTGTTAAAGGAGCAGCCATTATTGAATTGGTCGCAACCATTCTGGCGCTTTTAGGTTTAACAATCTATTATGCTTCAGGATTACCTCATGTAGATGCAGCAAATCTTTTTAATAAAACAGCATTTCATAATGGCTGGTCTGGAGTAATGGCAGCTATTCCATTTGCTATTTGGTTCTTCCTAGCAATTGAAGGTGGGGCTATGGCTGCTGAAGAGGTCAGAAATCCGAAAAAGGACATTCCAAAAGGGTTTATCTCGGGCATTTTAACACTTGCAGTTGCAACCATTCTAACTTTATTTGTAACAGCTGGCCTTGGTGGAGGAACTGGAAAACCAGCGGATTACCCACTTCCGCAGGCTCTAGCAGATGTTTATGGTAAAAATAGCTTATTTCCAATTTCAGTAGCCATTATTGGTCTTTTTGGATTAATCGCTAGTTTGCATGGTATTATCATCGGGTATTCCCGCCAAACCTTTGCGTTGGCTAGAGCTGGATATTTACCAAAATTCTTATCTAATCTTTCAAGAAGAGGTGTTCCGCATTGGGGTCTAATCGTACCTGGAGCAATTGGTGTCATTGCCGCAGGTTCGGCTAGCTTTGCAAATGGATTAATTATCCTCTCTGTTTTTGGGGCTATCACGATGTATTGTTTAAGTATGCTTTCATTGTTTATGTTAAGAAAAAAGGAGCCAAATTTGGAGCGGCCTTTCAAAGTAAGTTATCCTGTCGTCCCGCTAATTGCTTTAATCCTAGGAGTATTTTCATTTTATTGTGTTGTAAAATACAGCGTTTTAACTACTGTTTTACCGGTATTTGGAGTTAATTTAAATTTAGGAACTGTCATTTTAACTATTTTTGGGGTAGCCATACTTTATTACATTTTTATCGGTTCCAAAAATCTCCGACCAATGTCGGAGGAGTTTGTCTCGATAGAGGATGTAACTTCAAATATTGAGCATGGAAAAAATTTAAATATTTAATAATCAGCTTTTGATGTATAGCCGAAAGAAGGAGAATTAGGTGGGAATTTAACCCAATCCCCTTTTTTCATTAAAGTATTCTTTTCCAAAATAACTCTGTATCGATCGGGATGGTTGATTAGGTATCGTTAATATAGTTTGAAAGTTTAAGTGATTAGGGTGATGTAAAATTGAGTCTTCAAGATTTGGTAAAAGAAGCTGGTATTGTGGGAGCAGGAGGAGCGGGATTCCCTACTCATGTGAAATTAGCATCAAAGGCAGAATATATCCTTCTTAATGGTGCTGAATGTGAACCACTATTAAGGGTGGATCAGCAATTGATGGAGCTTTTTCCTGATGAGATCATTAAAGGTCTCATAGATGCAGCGAAGCATGTAGGCGCGGATAAAGCATTGATTGGTATTAAAAGAAAACATAAAGAAGTGGTATCAATTCTAAAAAAACAAATTGATGCGCTTCAAGTAGGAGACTTTGTAGAGATAAAAGAACTGGAGGATTTTTACCCTGCAGGGGATGAACAAGTATTGGTTCATGAACTAACGGGTAGAGTTGTTCCAGAGGAGGGAATTCCAATTCAAGTTGGGTGCGTCGTTATAAATTCGGAAACAGCTTTAAATGTTTATCGTGCTTCTAGAAATGAGCCAGTTACCGAAAAATATATCACTGTTGCAGGTGATGTACCTAGACGTTTGACCGTAAAGGTTCCGGTAGGTACGCCAATTTTAGAAGTTTTGAAGCTAAGCGGTATTGATAATTTAGATGACTACGCCGTTATTGACGGAGGTCCAATGATGGGTCCTGTCATGAGTAGTCTGGATGGATATGTTACAAAAAAAACGAAGGGATTAATTATTTTAAAAAAGCAGCATTATTTAATTAGAAGAAAATCTGTTAGAATAGAACAGGCAAAAAGAATCAACAGAGTCTGTGAGCAGTGTCGTATGTGTACTGACATGTGTCCTCGTTATTTATTAGGGCATAATATGCAGCCACATAAGATGGTGAGAGCGCAAAACTATACTTTGGAGAATGTAGAAGAACAAAAGATTGCCTATCTTTGCAGCCAGTGTAATTTATGTGAATTGTACTCATGCCCGATAGGAATTTATCCCAAATCAGCTAATCTGTATTTTAAACAGAAATTAGTTGAACAGAACATTCGATATAGCTCAGTACAGAATGAATTCTATACGCGTAAAAACCGTGAATACCGTTTTGTTCCTAGTAAGCGTCTTATAGCTAGATTGGGTTTGTATGATTTTGATAAACCTGCCCCAATGACAGAAGTGACATTACAGCCAGAAGTTGTCTATATTGCAAGAAGCCAACACGTTGGGACTCCAGCGGTTCCAGTTGTGTCAGTTGGGGACCATGTTAAGTTTGGTCAGATGATTGGTAAAATTCCAGAAAATAGTTTAGGTGCTGCTATTCATGCAAGTATTTCTGGAACGGTTGTAGAAATTGGAAATTCTTTTATTGCTGTAAGGAGGGATGGCTAGTATGTTGAATGCAATCGGAATGGTTGAATTTTCAAGTATTGCGCGTGGAATATATACGGCTGATCAAATGGTAAAGACTGCTGATGTAGAAATAGTCACAGCTAGTTCTTCGTGCCCAGGAAAATATATAGCCATTGTTCATGGTGATGTTTCAGCAGTTAAAGATTCTGTCCAGGTAGGTGAACGGACTGCAGGGGAATACTTAGTTGATTCCATCATAATACCAAATGTTAGTCCTGCTGTATTTCCGGCCATTACGGGCGCAACAATGCCTGATAAAATTCAAGCTTTAGGAATAATGGAGTCTTTCTCTATAGCATCTATGATTATCGCTGCGGATACTATTCTTAAAACTGCCGATGTTCAAGCACTTGAACTTCGTTTAGGAAATGGAATAGGCGGCAAAGCATTTTTCACATTTACTGGTGATGTGGCAGCTGTTGAAGCAAGCATTGAAGCTGGCATGGCGATAGCAGAAGAAAAAGGTTTGTTGGTAAATGCAGAAATTATTCCATCACCATCAGACAGACTAATACCAAATATATTCTAAAATCTTCTATATAATCCAAAGTAATACTATAGTTGTGGATGTCGAAATTATGAAAATATTTAATTGGCAAATCCAATATGTATGGTAGGATTAAAAATATCAGTCAATATTCTTATCTAGAGAGGCAGAGGGACTGGCCCTATGAAGCCCAGCAACCTACAAGTGTAAGGTGCTAATTCCAGCAAAATGAGACAAATTTGGGAGATAAGCCCAGTGGTAATATGTCAAGCACAATATAATAAACAATTGGAAATTATTTTGGCACAAAGCTGAAAAAGTGCAAAAAAAGGGTATATCAAATAAACCTCGCACTATTTTCGAATTTTTACCATCAATTCTTGTGCGAAGCTGGGCGCTTTGAAAGGATGTGGGTGGGAAGAATTAATCTCTCCTTTCCGGTGGTGTGTACAATTGATTGGTGCTTAGTAGCGAATACACCAACCGTACCAATTTTCTTGCGGTTAAGACGAGAGCACGTTTGTGTTTATGCTTTAGAACTTCTTGATATTTTTTGTTGTAGAACGCTTTATATTCAGAATCATGTTTACGGATCGATTCTGCAGCTTGAATAAGGTAATATCTCAAATATTTATTTCCCGTTCTCATTCGGCTTGTATCGTCAGCCTCATATTCGCCTGATTGGTATTGAGTCCAAACCAGTCCAGCGTATTTGGCCAGCGAATGATGGCTTTTAAACCTTTTTACATCGCCGATTTCGGCAATTAAGCCCGCCGCAAACACATCACCAATCCCTTTAACAGTGGTTAACGTTTGTGGGATGGCTTTCATGAGTTTAGCAATCTCCTTATCCAAACGTTTTACCTGCGACTCCATATGTTGAATGGTACTTAATGTAACGGATAGGGAAAGGTTTACGGGATCCTGCATCGCTTTATCTAATCGGTAGGACGACCGGGCTAATTTTTGAAGATACTTGGCCAATTCTTCCGGGTTTTCAAAGCGATTTTTCCCTTTATCCTGCAGAAATTCAACCAGTTCTTCAATACCCATTTCAGCTATCGTTTCAGGCTCCAGCTCTTCTATTACGGCTAAACTGGTGGTTCCGAATGTATTCGAAAACGGATTGTCCTGTCGCAATCCGCTAAATTTCAAGAAAAGTTGATTTAAAAAATAGGTCTTGTTTCGCCCGACCTCTTTCATGAAATGAAATCTCGTCCGAGTAAGACGTTGTAGAGCTTCATATTGAACCGCATCTTTCATTTCATTAGGTAATCGACCAAATCGCAAGTGGTCAGCGATGACCCAGGCATCTATTCGGTCGTTCTTTGGCAAAGTATCATAGCCTTTCTTAAAACGAGCGACCTTTCTCGCATTTAACGTGTAGATAAAGGATTCAAAACGGGGCTCATACCCTTTTAATTGATCCTTAAGATAGTGGGCAAGGTGCCAACTATATTGATCAGTAGCTTCCATTCCAACTCTAAGTTGGGTTACCTGATTTTTTTCCGCTGCTTCTAACATACGTTTGATCAGGGTATCGGCCCCGGATTGATCATTAGAAACAGAAAAATCGGTTATTGAAACACCGTCCTCCTTCATGAAATGGACATGATGGGACTTTAAGCTTACATCTACACCAACAAGCAATTTTGACATACCTATCACCTCCAAAGTGGTTGTAATCAAGTACGTTTCAGACCTGGGTGCCCATAAGAATCATCGATGTCTTCCTCGTCATCAGCACTCAAGAGAAAAGAAGACCATCTGAGCGCTACACTCTCTTCTTTTCAAACGGCGCAACCAGTGGTTAGACCTTCAATAATGAACCATGGGTAGCAGGCTTATTAAGCAGTACACCGAAGTGTCCGCAAGGTGTTGACGCTATATCCCGAGACGAACTTGTCGGTTCCTATTGTCCCATGGGCAGGGCTGAAACGCTATAAAAAAATGACGGAGTCATACGTTGGAGCCTCTTCCATTCTCCGCCATTTCTCAATATTAAATTAAGGGCATTCTGAAGAAGCAGTAGGGACCATCCCCCTGCGGAAATATGAACAACACATAAATCTAATTATTAATCTTTTAATCATTACCTCGGCCTCCCCACCAGGTGGGTGAAACAAGGGTAAAACAAAAACATTTAAGATGGGGAAGCCGAGGGGGCTAACCATTGAAAACCTATAGGAATCTAGAGCGAATTTTAGATGTCCGGATCAACTGGAAATTCTTCTAGAAGGAGCTCTTATTACTAATATACGAGGTGTGAAATAATGGATTTTATTATGCCTTTTTCTAATTTGGAATGGGCTTATTTTAATTCCATTGAAAACCCACTCTGTAATATGCAAAAGGTATTTTCTGAACTCATCTGAATGGAAAGATTTAATCGAAAAGCTTGAGTAAATGCTTAATTTAATTAAGTATGGATCAATTTCATTTATTATTAAGGATGGCAAGGTTATACAAATTGAAAAACATGAAAATGTATTCAAACAAAAAATACTCGCTGACTAGAAAAACTAGAGACAGTCTACACCTTAACCAGGTGGGGCTGTTTTTTTTATAGAAAAAAGGTGGTTTTTAAGATGACCAAAGTAATCTATGATAATTGGTTTCTAATTTCAGGAAAATTCCCTATAGATGATCATACAAAAGGGGCACTTGCTGTATTGGATTGGGCTTACAGTCAATATTCTGATGAGAAACTCGTTTATGCTTCCAGTTTTGGCGCAGAAGCAATCGTGTTGATTGATTTGATTTATAAAATAAACCAAAATGCTCAAATTGTTTTTTGGGATACAGATCTTCATTTTCCGGAGACATACGACGTCATTGAACAAGTTGAATCACATTACCCATCACTTAACATAGAACGACGGAAAGCAAACTTGAGTTTAGATGAAGAGGCCGCCGAATTCGGGACGGCTTTATGGAAAAGGGACCCAAACCGATGCTGCCAGCTGCGGAAGGCGAACCCCCTAAGAGAGGAAATTATATAATACTAACTTGTTGATAACTTTAATTAAGTTTATTGCCGTCTAGCGCAAACGGCCTATCGACAAGCGTACTTCGGGCCATCTCCCTACGATAAGTCAACATCGATTCACCTTTCGGTTCATCGTGTTTCCTTTTTCTCAGTCGAAGTCCATCCAGACCGTACGTCGATGATCAATATAGTCCATATATTGAATAATTAGTAATTCATTTTATACTATATAAGGTATTTTAGGAAGCTGAATTTTAAGTTTGACACAGAA
>DATFAH010000249.1:0-4929 GCA_035254805.1 Caryophanales bacterium
AAAATGGATTTCCCAACAACCATATTATGTTCTACAGGATAAGTGCTTATTCCTTATTTTTTTTGGTTGGTAAAGGTATGTTGAGGGAACGCTAGAAGTACATATTTTTAGAGGAGGGAGTTCATTTTTACGATAAAAAACGATTATGTCATTAAGTAATCCGTCCATCATAAAAAGAAAGATAATCATAAGTGGGGAAAAACTACTGGACTCGCATGGTGGCAGCTTTCTCTCATTGGCGTAGGATCGATCATAGGAGCAGGATCAATCATGGGAGCAGGATTTTTTCTTGGGACAAGTTTATCCATTAAAACGGTAGTTCAGGCAATTTTATTGGATTATATAATTGCAGGTTTGACAGCATTTTTTGCATTCAGTGCACTTGCTGAAATGACCGTTCGAGATCCGGCAACTGGATCCTTTCGAACTTATGCCAAAAAAGTTTTCGGAAATTCAATGGGATTTGTTTCCGGTTGGATGTATTGGCTGGCAGGTGTGTTAATCATGTCCAGTGAGGTAGTTACATTGGCAACTTTTACCCAATTTTGGTTTCCACATATTCCATTATGGATTTTTACCATTATCTATGTGGTTATTGCATTTATCCTCCTAGGGGTTAAAAATTTTGGGAAATCGAATTACTGTTTGCGATTATCAAACTGTCTACTCTTATTGTCTTTATCATTTTTGAGGCATTACTTTTAACCCATTCCATTTCCCAGCATGTTGTTTCATAAAATGAAAATCATGTTTTCGGTACTTTTGCCCTAATGGAATCAAGGGAATGTGGGCTGCGTTAATCTTTGTTTTTTCTCCTTCGGTGGAATCGAAGTAATCGGAATTGCTTCTTCAGAATTGAAAAATTTCTTGCCGTTTCAGGAGCGTTATGGAATGCCACGCAAAGAATGAGCGTTTTTATTAGCCTCGGACTGATTATTGTAATTTTTATTAGCTACTAGGTTATTTTTGCGGGAGAAATATCGTAAGTCCAAGAAAATTGCAACAACAATAAAGAGCCTTGGATGGAAGGCTCTTTATTAGGAGATTCAATTTCGAATAAAAAAACTATATTTCGTATAAAAACTGTGATTTACGAATAAAAACTCCAGATTTCGTATAAAAACTGTGATTTACGAATAAAAAGTCCAAATTTCGTATAAAAACTGTGATTTACGAATAAAAACTCCAAATTTCGAATAAAAACTGTGATTTACGAATAAAAAGTTCAAATTTCGTATAAAAACTGTGATTTACGAATAAAAAGTTCAGATTTCGAATAAAAACTCCAAATTCCGTATAAAAACACCCAGTTTACGAATAAAAGCCTGAAAGCCCCACCACAGTGTTTTTTCCAAAAACAAATTACTCCAGTATAGTCACATAAGCGGGGATCGGAGCTAAGCTAAACTTTCAGTAGTCACCAAAAAAGCTTTTAAATGCAAAAATGGTTGCTTCCCGGTTCATATGGGCGATCGAAGTGGTTAGGGGGATTCCCTTCAGACAAACTTGCACACAGTTTTGTGAGTTATCACATTCAGTCATGCCACCCGACAACATGATTGCCCGCAAACGATCTTTTTTGTTCATTTCCCCTGTCGGATGTGCATTAAATAGTCTTACTTGAGATATTGGGGCTGGCCCGATAAAACGGGACCGATCATTCACGTTTGGGCATGCTTCAAGGCAACACCCACAAGTCTTACATTTTGATAGTTCGTATGCCCATTGCCGCTTTTTTTCCGGCAAACTTGGTCTCGTTGATGGGGTGTTTGGTGAAAAGACCAATGCCCATTGCCGCTTTTTTTCCGGCAAACTTGGTCAGGCACTTAAATCGTATGTGCCATCTATGGGAATCCATGCTTTCACCTTTTCAAGGAATCAAACATCCTTTGCCGGTCGATAATCAAGTCGCCAATGACGGGAAATGTTCGAAGCGTCCCAAGACGAATAGGCTGTTTGATGCTGATTCGCTAAAAAATTTCCACCATAAACCGTATCATCTAAATGTTCCCAAGGCGAATCATTCTCACCCTTCGTATTAACGGCACCATTAATGCCGCCTTGAGCACAAACAGAATAGGAACGTTCAACAGGCACAACAGAAAATAATTATACCTTTGTGCCGGATTCTGCAATTTTAATTGCTACCATGAGTCCTTCCAATCCACCGCCAACAATAATGACTTTTCCTTTACTCATTTTCCACATCCCCTTTCCTATTCACAAACACTAAAAAGGAGCTAATCCTTATATTTTACAAGCTCATTCAAATAAATAGCCCAGAAAACTTTTGACAAAATGCAAAAATAGACGTATAATGAAATTTCATCATTTGAGTAACTTGTGATATCGAAGCGCAATGTAAGAATGTTCTGGCATTCCGCTCATGTTTTTTAAGAAAAACTTATTCACACTGGATCGGCTTCGGAGCCGTTAGGATGTAAGAGAGGTAGGGCTTATGTCGTTTAGGTTAAAAACGACCAGGTGGAAAATGAGACCGCGGCAATTGGTTAAATAAAAACAATCATTAAATTTAAATTTTTACTTTGCGAAAAAATGTACATGAATAAGACTAATCTCAAGTTACACAATGATCCACCACTGTTTAAAGAAAACTTGGCTAGCGCCAAGTCTTAGGGCCGGCGATTGCTTAGTTGCACTTATGCGATTTGAGTGTTGATTCTTTATAAACATTCTTAAAATCCTTTAGTGCATTAAAAAAATTAAACATTTTTATTAGCTCAACAACAAAAAGGCAGAGGGACGATTGTTCCTCTGCCTTTACTATTATGAATTTTCGATCACGATTGCCTGTTTCCCCATTTGCTCCCATGCTTTCTCGAAATTCTCTCGATCTAGCTTTCTATTTTTATATCCATATGGGTCATTAATATAAATATAGTGATCATCATAGCCCGTCATCACTACACTATGCTCACTAAATGTTATTTCAATCGTTCCTTGCGGAGTTTTCCATGTCTGAAAGACAGAAACTGGGGCAAATCTCGTTGTTGTAATAATCCAAACCGGTTCACCCTTATTAATTTTTTTCAATAAATCGATAAAAGGGCTATTTGTTAAATTCGTAACTTTTTTTCCGGCATATTGTTGCGCTAGATCGTAAACCGGATCATTATAAACACCAAGGCCAGGGCCATGAGCGATATCCCCGACAAATCCAACATTAGGGTTCCCTTTTTGACCATTCGGATAAGTTAATGGCACCTTTTTTATTTTTTCTGCCAATTCATTTTTCGTGACATGATATCCGTAATAGTTTAATAACATCGCAAGACTTGTTACTTCACACCCATTATAAAGCCGGGGAGAATCCATCTGGTTGATTAGCGGCACGTCAAGCAGCTTGCTTTTCATTAAAATTGGCTGTTTTTTCTCAATCGCCAATTCTCTTGTTTTTAATGGATGTATCGTATTCGGATCACTAGCAAAAGCAGCGTCAACGAAACCAGACGAAATAAGCAGCATGAAAGCTAAAATTTTTATATAAATGAATCTTCACCTTCCTTCGCGCTAGGTTAAATATATATGTAATTCCTTAACTTTACATTAATTCTTTAACTACCAAGCTTTTTCCTTTCGCTCTTTTCACATAAATTGTTGTTTTGAATTAACCTTATCTAATACCAAGTTTTCGAAGCACTTGATTGATCACTTCTGAAAAGACGAGGCCAAACGCAATCGACCCGGAAATCATAAATGCCTTTGCAGCCAATTGAAGGGCTAGAGAATAGTCATTTTCAACAAAATTCCGCATAGCATCATAAGCAATACCCCCGGGAACTAAAGGAATCATTCCTGCAACACTAAAAATAATGACAGGGGTTTTATAGATCCGTGCCAGAATAAGACTTACCACACCAATAAATATAGCAGCTGCTAATGTGGCTGAAACCGCATTACGATAAACATCATTCAATATAAAATAAATGGCCCATCCACCCATTCCGATCAGTCCACATTTGACTAAGGATGATTTTGGTGCATTAAAAATAATTCCAAACGCACTTGTAGCGATAAAACTTGTTATTAATTGGGCTAGTAAAGTCACGTCATGTACCTCCCATCTATTACAAAAAGGACAAAACCACTGCTATTCCTGTTCCAATTGCAAAAGCAGTCAGAAAAGCCTCTGCACCCTTCGAAAGGCCTGAAACGAGATGTCCAGCAATTAGATCTCTTAACGCATTCGTAATTAACAGTCCGGGAACTAGCGTCATTAGTGAACCAATAATGATTTTATCCAATTCGCCTCCCCAGCCTATTTTCACAAAAAACAAAGAAAGCAAGCCAATGATAAACGACGCTAAAAATTCGGAGAAAAACCTGATTGGAACAAAACGATGAACATAAATAAAACTAAAATAGCCAACCCCGCCAGAGACCATGGCTGGAATAAAATCATTCCATGCTCCATTAAACATGATTAAGAAGCAGCCGCTTGCAACAGAAGCTGCTGCAACCTGAAGCTTTAACGGAAATGTGATATCTAAAGAATCTATTTCTTTTAAACGAGATAGCACTTCATTTGGTGAAATCTCACCATCACTGATTTTTCTCGAAATGCTGTTTACATACGTAACTTTTTTTAAATCTGTCGAACGCTCCAATATCCTAATAAATCTTGTTACAGTTTGCCCATTACCAACTGCTGAAAAAATAATTCCGGTTGGTGTGACATAACTATTGGTTTCTTCAATACCGAAAGACAAGGCCATTCTCATCATCGTATCCTCTACCCGATACGTTTCTGCACCACTTTGAAGCATAATTTTCCCAGCAAGTAAACAAACCTCCATAATTTCATCGATTAGCATTGGTTTATTTTCCATCTTGTTTTTCACCGCTTTTCCAACAATTGATACTCAAACAGTTTAATCAAAACAAACGCATGAATCAATTATAAACCAG
>DATFAH010000250.1:0-3130 GCA_035254805.1 Caryophanales bacterium
CGTTTACCTTCTCTTGTACTATTATTCGACTAGATAAAGATAGAATTCTAAAACAAAAAACCTCTATTTTTAGATAGAGGTCCAATCATTTATACTTATCAATTAAAATGGTTTCAATATCATTAAAGAAATAATAATCAAGAATATAACATTTTCAAGGTATTCCCAGCGGAAAAGTATTTTTGATAAACGGTAATATTCTTCCGGTATTTCTTCACCTTGATGCGTTTTCAATAGTTCTTTAACGGGCCTTGAGCTTGGAGATAACGCCGTTGGGCCTAATGCAAGAGTAATTAAAAAGAGAGTGAGGCTTGTAACATACCATCCTTGATGAAATAGGTACGTATTGATGGCGCCCATTGTTAAACCTGTGATTAATAAAAGTGTCCCGCCGATCATAACGAAAATATGCAGTTTATGCCTGATCGCATAAGAATGGCGCAATTCTGTCATGTTTTTCCCAGACTTTACAACCGTCGTTAAAATAAACCCAGGCCCCATTCCTAAGATGGCAGAAAAAATATGTATGAAAACAACCACTTGATAAAATGTACTCACCTAATGCATCCTCCTTACTCTATTATCACATTTTACCATAAACATAGCCTCAATGGTAAAATCGTTATGTGAAATTTTTTAGATGTTTGCTAAATTTATAAACATTTTGTAAAAAAACCTCTATCAATGGATAGAGGCAAAAATTTAAGTTCCCACACTTTCTGAGGTAATCTCGATATTTATTTTAGCTGAAGGACGCATATTGAATAATAAAAACAGGAATCCGCCGGCAACAGGCATGATGTATGCTGGGAGATAATTAAGAAGTACTCCCGCTAAAATCATCGCAAGTGGAAGCATCGTTTTCCCGATGCTGATGCCAATACTCATCACTCTTCCGCGATATTCATCAGGAATTTCTTTTTGCATAAAATAGGCCAATGGAATATCAATAAAAGCTACTGCTAAACCAAAAATGAACATGATCACACAGTATACACCCGTATATGCGCTTGAACCCATTGGGGCCACTTGAAGCATCACAGGTATTCCTGACAGAACCATAAAAATAGCTAAGGTAAAACTTAAATATTTTAAAAGGGCAGAGAACGAAACCCTGGCTGTCACTTTTTTTACGAATAGGGCACCGATAATCATACCAACTGGAAAAGCCCCTTGAATAATCCCAAACTCTTTTGCCCCAAGCTTTAGAACTGTATTAATGATATAGGGAAGCGGGACGGTTACCGCAAACCCAAGAAAGAAATTCATGGAGATTAATAGGATGAATAAACTCATGATGTTCTTTTTGCCTACCAAATATTGAAATCCCTCTTTTATATCGTTCATTACATGGATCTTTCCGCTCGATTCGGCTTGATGATGGTAAAGCTTGAAATCAATCAACAGCATGGAGAGGCCTGAAAAGATAAAGGAAATTCCATTGATAATGATAAACATTCTGATATCAAGTATGGCAAACACAATCCCGCCTAACATCGGACCGAGAATAGAGGAAACAGAATCAATGATTTTACTGATGGAATTGATACTCATTAATCTTTTTTCAGAGACAATATTAGGCTTTGCTGCTTCCATCCCTATCCCAAAAAACGTCGTAAAGACGGTTAAAAGGAACGTAGTGGCATAAATGATCCCTAACGTTAATTCATATTTCATACATATAAGATAGACGGAAATTAACAATATTCCGTTTAAGAGATCTGTTGTCACCACAATTATTTTTTTATTGAATTTATCTGCAATCACACCAGCAAATGGATTCATAATAATCATGGGGATAATTCCTAATATCAGGGTAACCGCGAAGCTTAACCCTGACCCCGTTAGCTTTAAAACATATAAACCTAAAGCAAAACTATAGATAGACGTACCAAAAATCGAAATGGTCTTTCCAGTCGAATATAGAATCAGGTTCCTTCTTTCCCTTTTTTCCTTCATCCATCCTTCACCTCTCGCTAACCTTGTTAAAAAAAGTTTACGGGATCGTGTGAACCCGACATCAAGAGGTAATTTCAATGAATTTTATGCAAAAAAAACAAAAAAGATAGGGCTGACCCTATCTTTTGCCAAAAAATGCATAAAAGCAAATTTCTTCCCCTTGAACAAAGAAATTTTCATATTTTCCGCCTTGATTAATATATTCAGAAGTCCTTTCCTCTAAGGGCAGATACTTTAACTCACTGAGTTTCCTTTTAATTTTGCTGATTGTAAAATTATCTCGATATTTTGGTTCAATTTTACTTTTTGGGCTGAAATTTTTAAAGCCAAAATAAGACCCTAACAAATAGCAATCCTCTTTTACAAGGGAATCAACCTCACGAAGCAAAAACTCTTCATGTTCAAAGCTATAATTACTTGTACCAGAATGATCAATTACCAAATCGATCGAATGATTCTGAATAGGTATTTCTAAAAAATCTGAGCATATGAAAAGAATTCTTTTTTTGGAACCGGCTTTTTCTAAAACCCTTTTTAAAAATTGATGACGCTCCAGGTTACGATCGACAGCAATATATAGGCAATCATCCGGTAATTCTTGATAAAAATTACGGAGGAAAAATCCGACTCCTGTACCTAGTTCGAGTAATACCTTATGATGCAGATCTACTTGGTCCATTTTTCTTTTTGACCAATGCAGTCCTTTGTGTAAATTTTCCAAATAATCCAGGTCAGTTCCATGAATATATTCCAAAATATAATTCGCACTAATAAATCCAGATCTTAACTGGACTGGTTCCCCAACCATTAAAATGCCTGAATCAATCAAATATTCTTCACCACAGTCACAGGCAAACTTTCCCTCCAAAATTTGATTTCTGTAAATGCTCCCATCTTGAAGTGTAAGCTGTTCACCGCATTTTAGGCATCTCAGTAAGGACAGTACTCCTAAATCAACCCCCATCTTACAGCTTGCACCTTCCGCTTTCGTTGCTAAATAGTCCAACTTTTGTTTTAGCCTTTCCTTTGCTTCTTTTAACCCCTTGATTTCTTGCTCTAGTTTTTCATATTTATCTAAAAATAATGATTGATAGTACGTATCCTCTTCATAATCCGTAAACATCCCAAAGTTTTTATAATAAAAAATGATTTTAATTTCGTTTAAACTAAA
>DATFAH010000251.1:0-2357 GCA_035254805.1 Caryophanales bacterium
AAATCGAATGGTTACAAATACGGGAGTCACTGTGATGTAAGTTATAGATGACGTGTATTGATATTGGAAATATAATGGAATTATATTTGTACTAGACTATTAGTTCAAAAAAGGGGATGTTTCGATGCCACTTGAAATCATTCGAAATGATATAACCAAAGTTCACGTTGATGCCATTGTCAATGCAGCAAACTCATCATTACTTGGCGGTGGGGGAGTGGATGGAACCATCCATAGAAGATGAACGTGCAGAACATGTTATGTTCGTCATAACCACCGATGGTATGGAAAACACCAGTCGAGAGTTCAGTTATGAAAAAATCAGACAGATGATTGAGCATCAGAAAATCTTGTACAGTTGGGAGTTTATCTTTCTTGGTGCCAATATCAATGCAATTGAAACTGCAGAGCGTTTTGGCATCAGCAAAGACAAAGCAACCAATTATCATGCTGACAGTGAGGGCACTTTACTAAACTATGAAGTGATAAGTGAAACAGTAAGTTGTCTTCGGGCCAATCGTAAAATATCGGAAAATTGGAAGGAACGCATTGATGAGGACTTTAAGAGGCGTGGAGGAAGAAGTTATGATAGGGGCTATTATGAAAGCCCATATTATAAAGAAAAGAAGGATCTATTTTTTTCTTAAGAGGTTGAATTGCGAATATTTCAGTCCAAACGAGTTAATCCAAATGGAAAAATAAAGAGTAGAAATAATGATAAAAAACAGGGCAAATTCCTATTCGGATTGCCCTGTTTTTTCTAGTGTGAATTGCTATGCTTTTTTCAGTATTGCTGTTTCTTCTTCTAATTCAACTCAAGCACCCTTGTTGTCCATGCCCCAATCTTGGCAATAAGTTCAGGTTTATCTGATAACTTTTCACCATAAGAAGGAATCATTTCTTTTATTTTCGGTGTCCAGGCATTAAGCTGTTGTGGGAAACATACTTCAATTAATCTAAGCATGTCTGAAACCGATGTCGAAGCTCCTGGAGAACCACCGAGTAATGCAGCTAGCGTCCCATCTGAGGAGTGAACAATTTCCGTATTGCTAAATTGAATCATTCCTTTTCCGGCCGGTGTATCTTTAATCACCTGCACTCGTTGACCTCCCACTTTCAATTCCCAATCTTCGTCTTTTGCGCTGGGGAAGAATTCTCGTAGTTCCTCCATCCGTTGTTCTTTCGTTAGCCTCAATTGCTGGATCAGGTATTGCATCAAAGGTATATTTTTTACACCTGCAGCAAGCATTGTAATCAGATTGTCCGACTTGATTGAGGCAAATAAATCCATCTTTGAACCCGTTTTAAGGAATCTAGGTGAAAAGCCAGCAAATGGGCCAAAAATCAATGTTTTTTTGCCATTGATAACTCGTGTATCCAGATGCGGAACTACCATATGTGGGGCTCCATCCGGATTTTTACCGTATACTTTCGCATAATGTTGCTCGATCACCTTTGGATTATTACATTCCAAATATTGTCCGCTGATCGGGAATCCTCCAATGTGTTTTCCTTCGGGAATGCCGGTCTTTTGTAGCAAAGGTAAACTGCCACCGCCGCCACCGATAAAAACAAACTTGGATGTGTGTTTTTCAATCATCCCGCTTTTAAGGTTACGAACCTTCACTTCCCATGAGCCGTCTGCGGTGCGCTTTATATCCTCTACATGGTGATTGTACTTGATATTCGCATTAAGATTCGCCAAGTGTTCGCACATCGCGCGAGCCAGAGCCCCGTAGTTGACGTCTGTACCGTCAGCAATTTTTGTGGCTGCAACAGGTTCATTCGCTGACCGATCTTTCATCATAAGTGGGAACCATTCTCTTAGCTGGCCTGGATCATCAGAGAATTCCATTCCTTGAAACATTGGGTGGTTAGATAATGCTTCCAAACGTTTTTTTAAAAATGCGACATTTTTTTCGCCTTTTACAAAACTCATATGAGGCAGACCTGTAATAAAACTGCGTGGATTATCGATTAATTTGTGATCAACTAGGTAAGCCCAGAGCTGCCTTGACAAGCGAAAACGCTCATTTATTCTAATCGCAGCATCTATATTTATACTGCCGTCAGGTTGTTCGGTTGTATAATTCAACTCACATAATGCGGCATGACCTGTTCCGGAATTATTTCGCTCATTAGAGCTTTCTTCGCCAGCTCCTTCAAGCCGCTCGAACATAGTAATCTTCCACTCTGGTGCTAATTCTTTAAGCAATACGCCTAAGGTAGAACTCATAATCCCAGTTCCTATTAAAATAGCGTCTACTTTGGACGGGTTGTTACTCATATGGATCCTCCTCGTATATATAGTATTCTGATCAAATATAGACACAAATTGATATTTTAGTTGATGGCTA
>DATFAH010000252.1:0-4632 GCA_035254805.1 Caryophanales bacterium
ACGGGAATTAAAAAGAAAGCCCGTTGGTCTAAAAACAAGCCTTGTTATATGTATCGTCAGTTGTTTGTTAACAATCGTTTCAATCGAATCTGCTTATATGATGCCTAGTTCGGATAAAGTTAAAATTACGATGGACCCTTTACGACTTGCGGCACAAATTGTCTCTGGAATTGGATTTTTAGGAGCAGGGGTTATTTTAAGAAGAGGCAATGACAGCATTTCAGGTTTAACAACAGCCGCGATGATTTGGGGGGCAGCTGGAATCGGAATTGCCGTTGGGGTTGGTTTTTATTTAGAAGCATTTGCTGGAGCAGCTCTTATTTTAATAAGTGTTGAGTTTATTCCTTATTTAATAAAGATGGTGGGGCCGAAGAAGTTAAATCAAAAAGAAATACTGCTACAATTAAATATTAGAGAGAGAGATAAAATTGAGGAAGTAATTACTTTTTTAGTGAAAAAGAAATTTATCATTAGAAGGGTTAGAATTAAAGATTTAGATAACCATGATCATCATGTCAAGATCATTATTGCCGTAGATTTCCGAAACAAAATAACTGATGTTTATAATGATGTTTCTTGTTTAGACGGTGTGCAAAAGGTCGAAATAGAGAGTGTTAGCTGAACAGACAACAAAATTATCAATTTTTTCAAAAATCCCCTTGCATGTATGTATAGATGCAGATATAATCATTGATGTACCATTTCTTTGGGGGATTAGCTCAGCTGGGAGAGCGCAACGCTGGCAGCGTTGAGGTCAGGGGTTCGAGCCCCCTATTCTCCATACGCCAGAAACCTTGATATATCAAGGTTTTTTCTTTTTCCTCTTCTTTCCTATCCTTCACTTTTTCTGTAAAAACCTCGAAAAAGTTCACAAAAATTCACATTTTAAATCCTTCCTCTAATTTTGATTTATGTTTCAGAAGTTCATCCTCTAATTTTTGAACTTCTTCCAATTGGGCATTCGGCCAAAGATGCGCATAATACTTTAGAGTGATATCCACACTTTCATGCCCTAAACGATGCTGAACTAATTTGGCATTTGCTCCATTACGGATCAAAAAGGTAGCATAAGTATGTTGAAGAAAATCCAAACGTTTGGATTTTCTACGCCACACTTATGCAGTTCATTGTCTGAAAAAGTGGGCTGAACAAGAAAAAGATTTAACGGTATACCTTCCAGTGCTTAAAACGTATTTAGGCCACAATTCTTTCGATGAAACTGCTTATTATCTACGTCTGACTACGGATGTGTTTCCAGATATTACATTAAAGCTAGAAACACGATATCCAGAAATGATTCCTCAGTTGGAAGGTGTTGTCGATGAAACCTACTGATTTTGCGAAGCACCTTACGGAATTCCTTTCAGTGTATCTTCCGTCACAGAAAAATGTCAGTAAGAATACAATTCAATCATATCGTGATACATTTAAACTTTTAATTAAATATTGCCAAGAAACCAAAAACATAAAAGCAGAACGGATTACTTTAGATTTTCTTTCAAGCAAACTACTTACTGGTTTTCTGGAATGGTTAGAAAATGATAGAAAGTGCAGTATCTCAACTAGAAACCAGAGGCTTTCTGCAATTCATTCCTTTTTTCGTTATGTTCAGGCTGTCCTCCCTGTGGAGAACCTTTCGAGGGTACACCTTCTCCATCAATCTCTGATTTTAGCATTTTGGCTATACATGCAAGAACTTGTCTGTCTCTAATCCCTAAATTCCAAAGTTGTTTAATTAACAACGTGTGATTTATATTGTCAAAGAAACCTTTAATATCAATGTCAACAACGTAATGAAGTTTCGACTGATTGACTAAGTATTGTATCCTAGCCATTGCATGATGTGTAGACCTTAACGGTCTAAATCCATAACTATGATTGAAAAAGTGGGCTTCCGCTATTGGCTCTAGCACTTGTTTATAGCACTGTTGAATAATTCTATCGAGAATGCAAGGAATGCCAAGTGATCTCATTTTACCGTTATCTTTTTCTATTAGTTTCCGTCTTACCTTTTTCGGGCGATAATTCTTGAGCTGTTTTTGTATTTCTTCTATTAATTCGTTCTCGGTATATTTTTCAATATCTAATATAGTTTTCCCGTCTGTACCTGGAGTTTTAGAGCCTTTATTTGACTTGATTATGCGATACGCCAATAAAATATTATTCCTCGACGTGATGATGTCGTATAAGAAATGGAATGTTTCTTTATTTCTGGCTTGCTTATATAAGTCTGTAAAGGTATTGGTCATACCATAATAATCCCAATATCGGAGAGCTTGCACTGTGGCATCATTCCTTCATGAAGTGATGTTCCCACATTCTTACCCGACCGGTGCAATGCACATTTTGAAAAATAATCATTAACCATCACTAGACCGGGCTGTTCCTCCACCTTCATTACAAAGGCTTCATCAGTCGTACCCCTACCCTCACAAGGATAAATGCATTTCGATTAAAGTCTTATAGCAACCGTTTCAGGTGACAGCCTTCATTACAACGTTCCTTGCTTTCCAAGTACCTTACAACGTAGCTATCCATTCTTAACGTAGGTGCTTCCTTTAAGCCTGTGAACTAGATACCGCCATCGTTCGGTATAGTGTATTTCAGAGGGCGCATTTTTACTCCACACCATTCACCCCATCGTAAGATGGTACATGCGTTTCCACATGCTCAATCTGTAGACCCTTACCTTCGAAAGTTTGTCAGTTCTTTTATGATAGAACTATTCTCACCATATCAAGTTTTTCAGCCGTGCGGCATATCCGTTGGCATACTTTCTCCAAAGGAGTGGCTACAAACCTTCGTTCTGCCGAATCCACCTGTGCTTCACACCCTATAACCTGTCAGTCATAACGCATGCAGGAGTATTGACGGGATAGTTTCAGAAAACATGGTTTCTTCATTCCTATCCTCCGTTGTAAAGTTGAGATTTTGCCGAGCAACCTCTCCTGTTTTTTCACGTGATAAGCGCTTATAACAGAACTTGTTGCGCGCGCCCGATTGTGGAATATCGTTATTGAAGTAAATCCCCCGTTTAAGTGTAACTTTCACAAACTACATTTAACACTACAATAGGCTGCATCTTTGTATTCATCGCTCTCTGCCTAATTAATCGGTTTTTTAAGTAAAGGATAAGAAAAAGCTATTATAGGTATAACCCTGATACGATTAAATCTATAAAAAGAGCGTAAAAGGAGCAGCTTAGCTACTCCTTTTTTAGTTATTCAGTATTAGTAAGATGGTTGCGGTGGTGTTGGCTGTGGAGTATACACCTGCATACTGTAACTGGATGTGCTAGTTGTTGTATCCGTTGGAACCGCTGTATCGGCAGAAGCAACTCCTACCGAAATAACTTGAATTAAAAGTATCATAGCCAAAACAAGCCCAAATCGTTTCATCTTTTACACCTCATTTCTTGTTGATTATTTATGTAACTTATCGATTAATGATAAGAAAACATCTACGACTTTTGGATGGTACATGGTTCCTTTATTTTTTAAAATTTCAGTCACCGCTTCTTCCTTAGTTAGAGCTTTTCGATAGACACGGTCAAGTGTCATGGCATCATAAGAATCGGCTACCGAAATGATAGCAGCGGAAATATCAATCTCATCGCCTTTTAATTGATGAGGATAGCCTTTGCCATCATACCTTTCGTGATGCTGCTCTACAATTCTACCGGAAACACGCATAGGAGGATAATCACACTGTTCAAGAATTTCTTTTCCGAAGATGGGATGTTTTTTCACCAATTCCCATTCATCTTGATTGAGTGCAGAAGGTTTATTTAAAATCTCTAAAGGTATTTTAATTTTGCCGATATCATGAAGAAAAGCAGCAAAACTTAAATCATTCATTTGTGTAGGGGATAGTCCCAATTTTTCGCCGATTAAAAGAGATAGGTTTGCAATCCGTTGGCAATGATCAGCCGTATATCCGTCTTTTTCTTCTACCACAATTGCTTTTTCCAGCATTTCTTTGGCCAATTTGCTGTAATGATGGAACACTTGACGTGATACGACATACAGGAATTCTGTATCAACAGCCGTTTCAAATCGTGCATGTTCGTTAACAGGGGTTCCATAGAAAGAATCACCCGGGTGTAATAACACGTCGCCCTCGGGACGTTTCCATATTAAATGGCCAGATATGATTCTGATGTATTCTAAGGCTGTCCAGTTTTTTTCAGGCACCAGCACCCATCGGTTATGAGCTAGTAATTTGTGATGTATGATTTCAGTCCCATCATGAGAAGCCAGCAAAGAGATTTCAAGGCCTTTCATGTAGGATTTTTCAACTGCCTCTTCATTTCGGATAATTGTAAAGAATGGGTGGTTCATAATATAAATCCTACTTTCAATTTGACTAGTAATGTACTAAAACTAGTATATCAAAACTAGTGAATTCAAAAAATAATATAGAAGAATTTAATGAAAGAAGGTGAGCCATTCCTTTTTTAACTATCCTGACCATATAATAACTTCAACTAAAAAAGCGTAAATCCTTGTTGGATAAATGCCCCGTTTGCGGAATAGTGGGAAATGCGGTAGAGCTGCAAAAATGCCCCTGAATTTTTTACTAAGCCCCCCGTTACTGAATAAGGAGTTTAGGACAATTATCCATTAGCAGTTG
>DATFAH010000253.1:0-18222 GCA_035254805.1 Caryophanales bacterium
ACCCTTTATTTCTAAAAATAATCAACTACTATTTCTATGTTGGAAAAATTAAGGAGGAATAATTTTTGAATAAGGGGTTATTTTATAAGAAAGGTCAGACCATTTAAAGGAGGGCCCGGCCTTTTTTTAAAAGATAAGAAAGTATAAAATTTTGAACTTAGAAAACTGTCCAGCAATAAGCGCCTATCGACTAGCAAACTTCGAGTCTCCTCCCTACGATAAGTCAAATCGATTCACCTTTCGGTTCATCGTGTTTTCTTTATCTCAAGCCTGAGCCCCTCCAGTTTGTACGTCGATTACTGAGGCGCTTGCGCTTTTTTATTAGAAAATTATGATTTAATCACTAAATTTGGTTTCTTGTTCAGGCTATGACGGCCATCTACAAAGCGGACAGTACCGGATTTTGCTCTCATAACAACAGAGTGCGTTAATCCATAACCTCCTTTGAATTGAACACCTTTTAATAATTCTCCGTCTGTTACACCTGATGCAGCAAAAATAGCGTCATCGCCCTTCACAAGGTCTTCCATTCGAAGTACACAGTTTACATCAAGACCCATTTTTACACAACGCTCAAGTTCAGCATCACTTTGTGGCAATAGTTTACCAATTATTTCTCCACCAAGACATTTTAAGGCAACTGCTGATAAAACACCTTCAGGGGCGCCACCTGATCCAAACAGGATATCTACACCTGTGTGATCAAAAGCTGTATTAATCGCACCTGCGACATCACCATCATTAATCAGCTTAATTCTTGCACCTGCTTCGCGAAGCTTTGCAATGATATGTTCATGACGCGGGCGGTTTAGAACCGTTGCAACAACATCTTGAATATCCTTGTTTTTTGCTTTTGCAACCGCTTTTAAATTATCTAAAACAGAGGCATTAATATCAACTAGACCAACCGCTTCAGGTCCTACAGCGATTTTTTCCATATACATGTCTGGTGCATGAAGCAAGTTTCCATTATCGGCAATGGCAATCACAGCTAATGCATTCCAGCCGCCTGCTGCCAAAATATTCGTTCCTTCAAGAGGGTCAACTGCGACATCGACACGTGGACCATAACCGGTTCCAAGTTTTTCGCCAATATAAAGCATTGGAGCTTCGTCCATTTCTCCCTCTCCAATAACGACTGTCCCTTTCATTGGAATGGTATCAAATACATCACGCATGGCGGATGTGGCTGCTCCATCTGCTTCATCTTTAAGTCCGCGACCCATCCAGCGTGCTGATGCAAGTGCTGCCGCCTCTGTAACGCGAACAAGTTCCATTGTTAAACTTCTTTCCATCCGTTCTCAGTCCCCCTATTTTTTAGAACCTTATTCAAGTATTTTTGAGTTGCTCTTGTTCTTCCTTTGTTAAATTTTCACGCCAAACCGTAGCGCCAAGCCCTGTTAATTTTTCCACAAGATGGCTATATCCTCTATCAATATGCTCCAATCCAGTTACCTCTGTCACTCCATCTGCTAAGAGTCCGGCAATGACTAGCGCTGCCCCGGCCCTTAGATCACTTGCTTTTACTTTGGCGCCTTGAAGCTGAATAGGGCCGTTAATAATAGCAGTGCGCCCCTCTACTTTTATATTAGCATTCATTCTTCTTAATTCATCGATGTGCTTAAAGCGAGCTCCGTAAATGGTATCTGTAACCATGCATGATCCTGTTGCATTTGTTAACAAAGTTGTAAATGGTTGCTGCAAGTCCGTTGGAAAACCAGGATATACAAGTGTCTTGATATCGACTGCCTTAAGTGGTTCTGGACCTCTCTCAACAAAAATCTGATCATCTCTAGATTCAATGCGTACGCCCATCTCTCTTAATTTCGCAATCAATGACTCCAAATGATGTGGAATCACGTTATCAATGATGACTCCCTTCCCAACAGCAGCACCTAAAATCATATAGGTTCCAGCCTCGATTCGGTCAGGAATAATCGTGTGGCGGCAGCCGTGAAGGTTTTCAACCCCTTCAATACGGATGACATCTGTACCGGCACCTTTAATTTTCGCTCCCATATTGGTTAACAGAGTAGCTACGTCGATTATCTCTGGTTCTTTCGCTGCATTTTCAATAATCGTCCGACCTTTTGCCTTTACAGCCGCAAGCATAATATTGATTGTTGCTCCTACGCTGACAACGTCAAGATAGATTCTTGCACCCCGGAGTTCATCTGCCCGAAGATAGATCGCACCTTGCTCATTTGTCACACTTGCTCCAAGCGCTTCAAAACCTTTTATATGCTGATCAATTGGTCTTGGTCCAAGATGACATCCACCAGGTAAACCAATGACCCCTTTTTTAAAACGTCCGAGCATTGCACCCATTAAATAATAGGAAGCCCGCAGTTTTTTTACTTTCCCATTTGGCAATGGCATTGAAATCATTGAAGAGGGATCTACCGTCATATCATTATTACACAATTCGACTTTACCGCCGATTTCTTCAAGTAGGCCCTTAAGTATTTCAACATCTGAAATGTCTGGCAATCCTTCGATTGTAACAGGAGAATCGGCCAAAATTGTGGCTGGAATAAGCGCAACTGCACTATTTTTAGCACCGCTTATTCTAACGGTCCCTTTTAAAAGGTCACCGCCAGCAATCATAAGTTTTTCCATTTTCGACTCCCTTCTAAGCCTAGTGCTATTGAGAAATGAATAATGGTACTATTTTCCAATATAAAAAGGCATGTTTCCGATAGCTTGTCTATTTATATAGTTTACACGAAAATTTGATTTTCATGTATGTCAGATTAAAAAAAGTTAATAAAAAATAGAAAAACTTACCTTGCTGTTTTCGACTTTTTTTGCAGAATTCGCAAAACATGTGGAAACCGTCCTCATTAAAAGGACGGTCTCCAATTATCTATTTTAACACTTTCAATTATGCTTTGCCTGCAGAACCAAATTCACGGATTTTACCAATAACCGTTGCTTTGATCGCATCGCGAGCAGGTCCTAAGTATTTACGTGGATCATATTCGTTTGGTTTTGCTGCTAATACTTCGCGAACAACTTTACAAGAAGCGATTTGGTTTTCAGTGTTTACATTGATTTTAGCTGTTCCAAGAGAAACAGATTGTTGAATATCTTTTGTTGGGATACCTGTTCCGCCATGTAGGACAAGAGGCATACCCGTGATGTTCCCGATTTCTTCCATTTCTTTAAAACCTAGTTTTGGTTCACCTTTGTAAGGTCCGTGAACGGATCCTAATGCAGGAGCAAGGCAATCGATGCCTGTACGTTTTACTAATTCTTCGCATTCCTTTGGATCTGCATAGATAACGCCGTCTGCCACAACGTCGTCTTCTTGACCGCCAACTGTTCCAAGTTCAGCCTCTACAGAAACTCCTTTTGAATGAGCATATTCAACTACTTTTGTGGTAATTTCAATATTCTCTTCGAAAGGATGGTGTGAGGCATCGATCATAACGGATGTAAAGCCAGCATCAATTGCTTCTTTACATTTTTCAAAGCTTGAACCATGGTCAAGATGGATTGCAACTGGTACAGTAACTTTCAAGTCTTCCATTAATCCTTCAACCATTTTCACAACGGTTTTGAATCCGCTCATATAACGACCAGCACCTTCTGATACACCAAGGATAACTGGGGACTTTTCTTCCTCAGAAGCTAATAGAATAGCTTGCGCAAATTCTAAATTATTCACGTTAAACTGCCCAACAGCGTAGCCCTCTGCTTTGGCTTTTTTTAGCATTTCAGTCATGGAAACTAAAGGCATTTTACTTCCTCCTTAATATATTTTCTATCTTCCCTAAACTAATCCTCCGTATTAAGGATTTCCAGCGATATTATTGATTATGTATCATCACTTACCCATTTAAAGAGATAGAAAAGTTCATATGTATAATATCAAAATAGGGTGAGAAATGCCATTATTCAAACCCGAAATTTTTGTGTAAACGCAACCAAGTAAGGCAGGATCACTTATTTAATTTTTCCGGTAAATTGTTCTTTACAGCTGACCGGATATCATCAATGTCAAATGGTTTAGCAAAATGCATAATGGCACCTAACTCTTTTGCCTCTTGAATCGTATCTAATTCCCCGTAGGCAGTCATAATAATCACACGAATATCTGGATCAATTACTTTCATTCTTTTTAGAATTTCAATTCCATCCATACCCGGAATTTTCATGTCTAACAGGACGAGATCTGGGCCATGTTTTTTTACAATATCAAGAGCTTGGAGACCGTTAGCTGCCTGGTATGTTTCATACCCTTCTTTTTGAAACACTTCATTTAGTAAAATTCTGATTCCAAACTGATCATCAACAATTAAAATTTTTGCATTCACAACTCCACCTCTTCCCTTTTTTTATAAAAAAATAGATTTGCAATGGCGTTTGCTTTTTCGCACATAGTGCTATTTCTTTTTGTTAACTCTAAAAAAATACGTACATGGTCTCATCATCCACTTGGTATATTTCTACTTTTTTTTCTAATTTCCTGCTAAGTATGTCTCAATTGTAACAAATTGTGGAACTTCCTTACATGACATATAATAGATTCGGTAAAAAGCATCACTTTTAGGAGGTATTTATGTTAAAAATATTTTCAAACCCAATTAACCGGAGTTTTTAAAAACATTGATCTTAAATTAACAAGAGGATGTCCCATAAGTGCCTGCCCCCTCGTGAAATGGGGTCTGGCACTTTGCTTTTGGGACATCCTCTTTTTCTAATTATTTTTGCAGTGTTGCTTTTACAAATTCACGGAATAGCGGTTGTGGACGATTTGGTCTTGAAATGAATTCTGGATGGAATTGTGATGCCACAAACCAAGGATGGTCTTTAAGTTCAATGATTTCCACTAAACGGCCGTCAGGGCTTGTCCCAGAGAACACAAAACCTGCTTTTTCCATTTCCCCGCGATATTGATTGTTAAATTCAAAACGGTGACGGTGACGCTCGTAAACAACCTCATTTTTATATGCTTCAAAAGCCTTCGTATTTTCCACAATGCGGCAAGCTTGTAAACCAAGTCTTAGTGTACCGCCTAAATCTTCGATATCTTTTTGCTCAGGAAGCAAATCGATAATTGGGTATTTTGTATCTGGGTTGAATTCAGATGAATGTGCTCCTTCAAATCCTAACACATTACGAGCAAATTCGATGGTTGCCAGTTGCATACCAAGGCAAATTCCAAGGAATGGCTTTTTCTGTTCACGCGCATAGCGAATCGCATGAACTTTTCCTTCTACACCGCGGTCACCAAATCCACCTGGAACAAGAACCCCATCAACTTCATTTAGAAGTTCAGCAACATTCTCACCTGTTACATGCTCTGCATTAATCCATTTCACTTCAATATCAGCATCAAAGGCATATCCAGCATGCTTCAAGGCCTCAACAACGGAAATATAGGCATCTTGCAATTCAACATATTTTCCAACAAGCCCAATCTTTGTTTTTCCACAGAGGTGTGTCACCTTATCAACAAGTGCTTTCCATTCGGTCATATCCGCTTCATTTGTCACCAATTTCAAGTGATCACAAACAATTTGATCCATGTTTTGTGCTTGAAGTTCAAGTGGTACGGCATAAAGAGTATCCGCATCACGAGCTTCAATAACTGCTTTTTGATCGATATCACAGAATAGGGCAAGTTTGTCCTTCATATCTTGTGAAATTGGCATCTCTGTACGAACGACAATAATGTTTGGCTGAATTCCAAGGCTACGCAATTCTTTTACACTGTGCTGGGTTGGTTTTGTTTTCATTTCTCCAGCCGCTTTTAAATATGGAATCAAAGTACAGTGAATATACATGACATTGTCCCGGCCCACATCGCTTTTAATTTGGCGAATGGCTTCAAGGAATGGAAGTGATTCAATGTCTCCAACTGTTCCCCCAATTTCCGTGATGACAACATCGGCATTTGTTTCTTTGCCTGCACGGAAAACACGGTCTTTAATCTCGTTTGTAATATGTGGAATGACTTGAACTGTTCCACCTAAATAATCTCCACGACGTTCCTTTTGCAGAACGGTCGAGTAGATTTTACCTGTTGTCACACTGCTATATTTTGTCACATTGATATCAACGAAACGCTCGTAATGGCCTAAGTCTAAGTCTGTTTCTGCACCATCACCAGTAACGAATACTTCGCCGTGTTGGTATGGGCTCATCGTGCCTGGGTCTACGTTAATATAAGGATCAAACTTTTGAATCGTTACTGTTAAACCCCTATTTTTTAATAAACGACCTAAAGATGCAGCCGTAATTCCTTTGCCAAGTGAAGAAACAACTCCACCTGTTACAAAAATATACTTTGTCATGTATGATTCCCCCTCAATATACAGTTTGCACTTTCTCAAGTTTGTTACCAGCATCTTTGCAAAAAAGTTTTTTATACAAGAGAAGTTTGTCACGGGGAAGTTAAACGATTGATTCTTAAGCGTCGAAACGTCTGATTAACTATAAAGAATGAACGAGTTGTTTTCAACCTAACTCTAAAAGAAACGTGAAAATCCGCCCCTTTTTCATTCAAAATAAAAAAGCACCCCGCTTACACTAGGTAAGGGAGCGCTTATTAGCTTCGTTACTCGTTCCTTTTTTAAGGAGCCCAAAAATGATTCTACAAGGGCAAACTAAAAAAGTCAAGTTGATGATTAAAGATCTTCTTCCTCATCATCTTCATGATCACTATCATCATCTTCAAGAAGTTTGTCTTCCAAGTCATCATCTTCAAGATCATAATCGTCATCATCTTCCTCGATAACATCATCTTCGAAGTCATCCACATCATCAAATTCATCGTCATCATCGCTAAGGTCATCATCCTCAACGAATCCGTCATCATAATCTAAATCTTCATCACTATCATCATAATCATCAAGATCGACATCTTCTTCCTCGATGACTTTCTTAGCCTTTTTCTTCTTCGTCTTCACAGCTGTAACAACCTCTTCTTCGACAGTATCAACTGGATACCAAACTCGAAGACCCCAGCGGTTTTCCCCTAAGGCTAAAAAACGACCATCGATGTTCATGTCCGTATAAAATTGGGCAATTCTTGATTTTACTTCCTCTTCACTTAACTCAAGAGAGGTTGCAATATCGTTGATTAGTTGGTTAAAAGCAACCGCTTGTTTTTGATTCTTCAAATATTCATAAGCGATTTCAATGAGGGACATCTCTTGTAATTGCTCTATTGAGTATTGTTCTAAACTCAAGGTTGGCACTTCCTTTCTTTCTTCACACCCTAGATCTGAAGTGGTTAGACTCCTCCTCAGAATACATATTCTTCATTATAAACAAAATATCCTTGTTTATGCTAGTTCTATCTGCGTTTCACCCTGAATTTTTCCTTCTTGATGTGCTCAACAGATGAATCACTTTGTTGTTTAAATTTTTTTGTCTCTTTTATCGTTATCACCAGAAAGAAAATCGCGAGCAGCAAAAAGGAAATTGCCCCTAGCTGACGCTCATAAAGATAGTATAAAGGCCAGGCAAACACAAGTAATATCAATATCAAGTAAGGTAATTTCATCTATTCACTCCTGCCGCCTTTCCATTAAAAGGGTAATAATGTATTTACTAGTATATAGGAAAATTTCTTTTATTAAAAATAAAAAAATCATTTCTTTTTGAAGTCGAAAAAATGGCTTGAAGCATTTGCTTCAAAGCCATCTTTAGTATTACATATTTCGGCGGTATTGTCCGCCCACTTCGTACAGTGCACTTGTAATTTGGCCGAGGCTTGCTACTTTTACTGTTTCCATTAATTGAGCGAAAATATTGCCATTATGGAGGGCAGCTTCTTTAAGGCGATTTAATTCTTCAGATGTTTTAGCGAGATTCCTTTGCTGGAAGTTTCTTAAATGATGGATTTGCTGTTCTTTTTCTTCTTTTGTTGCTCTGGCAATTTCCATATTATCTACATCCTCTTCTGAAGGAGGATTTGGATTTAAATACGTATTCACGCCAATGATCGGTAATTCACCTGAGTGTTTCCTCATTTCATAGTACATCGATTCATCTTGGATCTTACTGCGCTGGTACTGCGTTTCCATCGCCCCAAGTACACCACCGCGATCATTTATGCGTTCAAATTCCTGAAGCACAGCTTCCTCTACCAAGTCTGTCAGCTCTTCAATGATAAACGAGCCTTGGAGAGGATTTTCATTTTTCGTTAAGCCATGCTCTTTTGTAATAATCATTTGAATGGCCATTGCCCTGCGAACTGATTCCTCTGTTGGGGTCGTAATGGCTTCATCATAGGCATTGGTATGAAGGGAGTTACAGTTATCATGTAACGCCATTAATGCCTGAAGTGTGGTACGAATATCATTAAAGTCAATTTCTTGAGCATGCAAAGATCGTCCAGATGTTTGAATATGATACTTCAGTTTCTGGCTTCTTTCGTTTGCCCTGTATTTATTACGCATGACGGTGGCCCAAATGCGGCGTGCTACCCTACCAATGACAGTGTATTCCGGATCAAGTCCATTGGAGAAAAAGAATGACAGGTTTGGTGCAAAATCATCAATGTTCATACCGCGACTTAAATAATATTCTACATACGTAAACCCGTTTGCAAGGGTAAAAGCAAGCTGCGAAACCGGATTAGCCCCTGCTTCGGCAATATGATAGCCAGAAATTGAGACCGAATAATAATTGCGTACTTGATGGTCGATAAAATATTGCTGGATGTCGCCCATCATTCGTAAAGCAAACTCGGTTGAAAAAATACATGTATTTTGTCCTTGATCTTCTTTTAAAATATCCGCCTGTACCGTACCCCGGACTGTTTTCAATGTATAAGATTTCACGATTGCGAATTCTTCTTCTGTTAACGAATGGCCCAATTCAGCTTCTTTTTTTACTACCTGCTGCTCAATCGCCGTGTTCATAAACATCGCTAAAATAATCGGGGCCGGGCCATTAATCGTCATTGAAACGGAGGTAGATGGATGGCATAAATCAAAGCCAGCAAATAATTTTTTCATGTCATCAAGCGTACAAATGCTGACCCCGCTCTCCCCTACTTTACCATAAATGTCTGGACGGTAATCAGGATCCTCTCCATATAAAGTAACAGAATCGAATGCCGTACTTAACCGTTTAGCTGGATCATCTTTAGAAAGATAATGGAAACGCCGATTGGTTCGATCAGGTGTTCCTTCCCCGGCAAATTGACGCTTTGGATCTTCTCCTTCACGCTTGAATGGGAATACCCCAGCCGTATAAGGGAAGTTACCTGGTACATTTTCTTTGTAGACCCAGCGAATAATTTCGCCATAATCCTTGTACTTTGGTAAAGCAATTTTTGGAATTTTGAGACCTGAGAGACTTTTCGTGTTTAAAATCGTGATGATCTCTTTATTGCGAATCCTTGTAATAAATTGATCACCTGAATATGACTCCTTTGTTTTTTCCCAAGTTTCGAGGATTTGCTTCGTTTCTAGTGTTAATTGGGATGCTGTTTCTTGTTTTAAGACCTCCAATGAAGCTAGAACTTCTTCATTTGCTCCTTGATCCGTTACCATGGTAAGTGCGCCTTCAAGCTGGAACAACTTTCGGGCGAGATTTGCCTGCTGTTCCGCAGTTTTATGATAGCCCCTTACTGTTTCCGATATTTCTCTTAAATAATACCGCCGATCATTCGGGATAATCACATTCTGTTTTTCCACAAACGCGGATTTGCTAAAAGAGGTTTTCCAATTTGTCCCCATCTTTTCATTAATTTGTTCAATTAGTGCTGCAAACAAGGCGTTTGTACCTAGGTCATGGAACTGGCTGGCAATGGTCCCATAAACAGGCATATCGGAAAATTCCTTCTCAAACAGCATATGGCTTCTTTGGTATTGCTTTTGAACTAAGCGCATCGCATCCTCAGAGCCTTTTCGCTCGAATTTATTGATGACGATTAGATCGGCAAAGTCAATCATATCAATTTTTTCCAGCTGTGATGGGGCTCCAAATTCACTTGTCATCACATACATGGCAATATCACAAATTTGAGTGATTTCGGCATCCCCTTGACCGATGCCACTTGTTTCAACGATGACAATGTCAAAGCCTGCTGCTTTTGTGACAGCCACTGCTTCTTTGATGGCTAATGAAAGCTCTGTTTTCGATAACCTTGTCGCCAGACTACGCATATAGACATTCGGATGGAAAATGGCGTTCATCCGAATCCGGTCGCCTAAAAGGGCACCGCCTGTTTTTTGCTTAGTTGGGTCTACTGATAATATGGCGATCTTTTTGTCAGGGAGTTCATTCAGGAAGCGGCGAATTAATTCATCCGTTAAGGAGCTTTTTCCAGCACCGCCAGTCCCTGTTATCCCGATAACAGGAATCTCCTTAGCTAAAGATTTGATTTGATCCAAGACAAATTCAGTAGATACAGCTACTTCACTCTTTTCATCTACATGAAGCTCTGCCAGGGTAATGAGCTTGGCAACTGCATTTATGTCTCCTGATTGGAGCTTACTCATTTGGTCTGACGCATCAGTTTGAACAGTGGCAAAATCACAAACTTCCAGCATGTGATTGATCATGCCTTGCAAGCCCTTTTTCCTGCCATCCTCCGGTGAAAAAATCTGGGCGATTCCATATTCATGAAGCTCCTTCATCTCACGCGGAATGATGACGCCCCCGCCTCCTCCAAAGATACGGACATACGGGGCGCCTTTTTCCTTTAATAAATCATACATATATTTAAAATATTCAACATGCCCGCCTTGATAAGAAGAAACGGCAATTCCTTGGACATCCTCTTGAATCGCAGCATTAACCACTTCTTCAACGGAACGATTATGACCAAGATGAATCACTTCTGCTCCACTTGCCTGAAGGATTCTTCTCATAATGTTAATTGAGGCGTCATGGCCATCAAACAAACTTGAGGCGGTTATAAACCGAATATGATGCTTCGGTTTGTAAATCTCCGTCGTATACATCCTATTCCCCCAAAACTTCAATTTTCCAAAAACAATACCCCTTTGATCTACTTTATTCCTGAGAGCAAAATCTCTGTTTGCAGTTCAATGTATTCCTCTAATGTGTATAATTTTTGCAGGACCCAACGGCGGAAACCCCACATTTGTCCTTGAACAAAGATATTATGGGCAATCATCTTTACTTGGTTTTCTGTCAAATGGATTTCGCCATTTTCAACGCAGCAAGTAAGGAGCTTCTCAAACATTTCCACCATTTCAATCTCTTTTTTTAGGACATAGGGAAGAGCATCCTTTGTAAGTGACTTTGCTTCTTGATACATCACAAGCACTTCATCCTGCATTTCATCCATAATCCGAAAGTAATTGGCAATTCCAAGACGAAGGCTGCTTATCGTGCCCTTTTGGGTATCTAAATCTTTTTCAAGAAGGGCCCTGACATGATCATAAATACTGTCACAGACAAGATAGAGAACATCTTCCTTAGAACAAATATATTCATATAAGGTGCCAATACTAAAACCTGCTGCTGCGGCAATTTCCCTTGTCGTTGTCCGGTGAAATCCCTTTTGTTTAAAAAGGTTTACCGCCCCTTTAATCATTTGATCTCGCCGTTTTTGGATAAGTTGTTCATCCTTGACAGTAACCTTTATTTCCTGTTTTTTCATCGCGCTCCCGCCTTTAATGAATTGATGCCCCCCCTAAAAAAACGTATGGTGGGCTGGTCTTTTTGAATTTTCTATTTCAAGCGTTCTTGGAGGCCGCTATTCTATTTATTTTGTCAGCATTCTTGAAATAACGAGACGCTGGATCTCCTGCGTTCCTTCATAAATTTGGGTAATTTTCGCATCCCGCATGAATCGCTCAACTGGATAGTCCTTTGTATAGCCATAACCGCCAAAGATTTGAACCGCTTCTGTTGTCACTTTCATCGCCGTATCACCAGCAAATAGCTTCGACATCGCGGACTCTTTCCCATATGGCAGTCCGTTTGATTCTAACCATGCTGCTTGATAGGTTAATAGTCTGGATGCCTCCACGCTTGTAGCCATGTCGGCTAGTTTAAAGCTGATCCCTTGCTGGGCAGAAATTGGTTTGCCGAATTGATGGCGTTCTTTTGCATAATCAACGGCGGCATCAAGAGCACCTTGAGCAATTCCTACTGCCTGGGCAGCAATACCATTTCGTCCGCCATCCAGCGTCATCATCGCAATTTTAAAGCCTTCACCTTCTGCGCCGAGGCGGTTTTCCACAGGAACAATGCAATCTTCAAAAATAATTTCCGTTGTTGGTGAAGAGCGAATCCCTAGTTTCTTTTCCTTTTTCCCAACTGAAAAGCCTGGGAAGTCCTTCTCGACGATAAAAGCGGTAATTCCTTTTTGTTTAGCGCTTTTATCGGTTAAGGCAAAAACAATATACGTATCGGCAACGCCGCCATTTGTAATGAAAATTTTAGAGCCATTTAAAATATAATTGTCACCATCAAGACGAGCTGTTGTTTTCATTCCGCCTGCATCTGATCCGCTTCCCGTTTCGGTTAACCCGTAAGCGCCAATATGTGTACCTTCCGCTAGTGGACGCAAATATTTTTGCTTTTGTTCTTCATTGCCGAACTTAAAAAGTGGCCAGCCTGCCAACGATGTGTGAGCCGATAACATAACACCGGTTGAGGCACATACCCTAGAAAGTTCCTCAACAGCAATGCAGTAGGCAAGGTAATCACTGCCGATTCCGCCATACTCTTCTGGCCATGGAATACCGGTCAAACCAAGCTTTGCCATTTGGTCGAAAATTTCCCGATCAAAGCGCTCTTCCTCATCACGCTCTGCTGCCGTTGGGGCTACCTCATTTTTGGCAAAATCACGAACCATTTTTCGAATCATTTCATGCTCTTCGGATAATTGAAAGTTCATATTTTTAAAGACCTCCTTTAGTTTCGGTGATATTATTTGGTTTTTCGGTGATATCCTCATTTTTTTCGGTGATATCGGTTTAAAATAAGCCTTTACTGATGACAATTCGCTGGATTTCACTTGTACCTTCATAGATTTCAGTAATTTTTGCATCCCGGAAGTATCTTTCAACCGGATAATCCTCGGTATAGCCGTAGCCGCCAAAGATCTGGACTGCCTCGATTGAAACGTCAACAGCTGTACTTGAGGCAAATAGTTTTGCCATCGATGCTTCCTGGCCGCATTTTAACCCCTTGTTTCTCAAGTTTGCCGCGCGATAGACTAATAGTCTGGATGCTTCCACCCTTGTAGCCATATCTGCAAGTTTAAATGCGACTCCTTGCTGAGCTGCGATCGGTTTTTCGAACTGGTGGCGTTCTTTCGCGTACGATGTTGCTGCCTCAAGGGAAGCTTCAGCAATTCCAAGGCTTTGAGCGGCAATTCCAATTCTGCCTACATCCAGATTGGCCATTGCAATTTTAAAGCCTTCGCCCTCCGTACCAAGTAAGTTCTCCGCGGGTACTTTCATATCTTCGAATGTTAGCTGGACTGTTTTTGATCCATGCAGCCCCATTTTCTTTTCGTCCTTGCCGATAACAAAGCCAGGTGTATTTTTTTCGACAATAAAGGCAGAAATGCCTTTACTTCCTAGCTTCTGGTTCGTAGAAGCAAATACTATATAAACATCTGCTTCCCCCCCATTGGTAATAAACATTTTTGAGCCATTGAGAAGATAATGATCGCCATTTTTAACAGCTCGAGATTTTAGGCTGGATGCATCTGATCCCGCATTTGCTTCTGTTAAACAAAAGGCCCCTAAATATTCGCCCGCTGCGAGCTTTGGTACATATTTTTGCTTTTGTGCTTCTGTTCCAAAATAGAGAATGGGGTTCGTACAAACGGATGTGTGCACTGAAAGAATCACTCCGACAGTAGCACTCACCCTTGATAATTCATGAATGGCAATGATGTACGAAGTAAAATCCATTTCTGCCCCACCATATTTTTCAGGGACTGGAATACCCATTAACCCTAGTTCTCCCATTTTCCTGAGAATTTCTCGTGGGAATTCGCCTTTTTCCATTTTCTCAATAAAAGGTGAAATTTCATTGGCCGCAAAGTCACGGACCATTTTCCTCATCATTTCTTGTTCTTCCGTAAATCTAAGATCCATCCTAATCACTCCTGAACAATTTGAGGATTTTTTTCTAATACTGATAGAAGCCGCGGCCAGATTTTCTGCCCAGCCAGCCTGCTTTTACATACTTGCGAAGCAATGGACATGGACGGTATTTGTCATCACCGAAGCCTTCATGAAGGACTTCCATGATGTAAAGACATGTATCTAAGCCAATAAAATCAGCTAACGTTAGCGGCCCCATTGGATGATTCATCCCGAGCTTCATCACTTCATCAATGTCTTCAATTGTTGCAACCCCTTCATATAGGGTATAAATGGCTTCATTAATCATTGGCATCAGAATTCGGTTTGACACAAAGCCTGGGAAATCATTCACTTCAACCGGAACTTTGCTTAAAGTTTTAGTCATTTCTTTAATGGCAAGATACACTTCATCTGCTGTTGCCAGCCCGCGAATAATTTCAACAAGCTTCATGACCGGCACCGGATTCATGAAGTGCATACCAATGACTTTTTCAGGCCGGTTTGTGACGGCAGCAATTTCTGTAATTGGCAGTGAAGATGTATTGCTCGCTAAAATCGTCTCGGGAGGTACAATTTGATCGAGTTGGGCGAAAATCTTTGACTTAATTTCCATATTCTCAGTTGCCGCTTCAATGACCAGATCCACGCCTGCTGCATCATTTAAATCAGTTGAAGCTGTAATCCGCTTGAGCACAGCTTGTTTCTCCTCTTCTGTCATTCGGCTTTTTCCCACTTGTCTTGATAAATTTTTCTGGATGACCCCTAATCCACGCTCGACAAATTCTGGTTTCAAATCGTTAAAATAAACTTGATATCCCCCTTGGGCGCAAACCTGGGCAATTCCAGAGCCCATTTGACCTGCTCCCACAACCATAACCTTTTCAATCTTCATTCGAACTCCTCCCATTTCCTTTGTTCAAATTTTTGGAACTTCAATCATGACGGCATCTCCTTGGCCACCGCCGCTGCAAATCGCTGCAATTCCAATTCCCCCACCGCGCCGCAAAAGTTCATTCATAAGGGTGAGAATAATTCGGGCTCCACTTGCACCAATTGGATGTCCTAAAGCGACGGCACCGCCATTTACATTTACTTTTTCCGGATCAAGACCCACAATTTTACCGCTTGCTAAGGCAACAACCGCAAATGCTTCATTAATTTCAAATAAATCAATTTCAGCTAAACTTTTTCCTGTTTTTCTTAATAATTCATTGATAACAAGCCCTGGTGATTGGGGAAAATCCTTTGGTTCGACTGCCACTCCTGCATGGGCAAGGATCACAGCAGCAGGTTTTCTTCCTTCTTTTTGCGCACACTCCTCACTCATTAAGACAAGAGCAGCTGCCCCGTCATTTATCCCTGGAGCATTGCCCGCTGTAACGGTTCCATCCGCATCAAAAACAGGCGGTAATTTGGCAAGCTTTTCAAGAGATGTATCCTTTCTTGGCGATTCATCGTGTTTAATTACTATGGGATCTCCTTTTCGCTGCGGAACAGCTACCGGAATAATTTCCTCTGCAAATTTTCCGCTTTCAATAGCTTTAATGGCCCGCAGGTGGCTGCGGTATGCCCATTGATCCTGTTCTATACGGCTTACTTCCATTTCCTTCGCTGTCGAATTTCCGTACGTTCCCATATGGGCACCTGTAAAACTGCAGGTTAATCCATCGTAAACCATTAAATCCGTTAACTTTGTGTCACCCATTTTCAAGCCCCACCTTACTTTTGGAAGGAAATACGGGGCATTCGTCATCGACTCCATTCCACCAGCCACAATCACTTTTTCATCGCCAGCCCGGATAATTTGATCAGCTAGGGTAATCGAGCGCATTCCTGAAGCACAAACTTTATTGATCGTTTCGGTTTTAACCTTCCATGGCAGCCCGGCATGGTTAGCTGCTTGACGGGATGGAATTTGGCCTTGCCCGCCTTGAAGGACTGTTCCGAGAATAACTTCCTGGACATCCTCCCCATGAACATCTGCCCTGACTAATGCTTCTTTTACGACAATCCCTCCCAATTCCGCTGCCGAAAAGGAGCTTAATCCTCCGCCAAATTTTCCAAAAGGCGTTCTCACGCCGCTTAAAATAACCGTTTTCCCCATTTAGACACTCTCCCTTTGTTAAAATAATGACTGAATGTTCATTCATATTTTGTAATAGCCCTCCGTTCTGGAGATAATCTCCGAAACGAACCAGCTTAGCCGCAAACCGATTTTTCTAAGATCTCTGCAATGTCAAAGGTTTGGACAACTTCTTCCACTTCTTTCGCCTTTGTACCATCCGATAGCATCGTTAAGCAGTATGGACAAGCAGAACTAATGACGGTAGGTCTTACTTCTAGAGCCTGCTCTGTTCTGGCAACATTGATGCGCTCTCCTTTATCTTCCTCTATCCACATTAAGCCTCCGCCTGCACCGCAGCACATGGCGTTTTCTCTGCTTCTTTCCATTTCCACCAGCTTTACGCCAGGAATTGCTTTTAGTACGTCTCGCGGCTGATCATATACATTGTTATAACGGCCTAAATAACAGGAATCATGGTACGTAATCGTTTCATTCACTTCATACTTTGGTACAAGTCTTCCTTCTTTTACAAGCTTCGCTAATACCTCTGTATGGTGGTACACTTCTGCCTTTAAACCAAAATCAGGGTATTCATTTTTAAAAGTATTGTAGGCATGCGGGTCGATGGCAACAATTTTCTTCACCCCACTTTTTTCCATTTCCGCAATATTAGCTGTCGCTAATTCTTGGAAAAGAAACTCATTTCCGAGGCGGCGGGCCGTATCCCCTGAGTTTTTCTCCTTGTTACCAAGGATGGCAAATTTCACGCCTGCTTCGTTTAAAAGTTTAGCGAATGACAGGGCAATTTTTTGACTGCGATTATCATATGAGCCCATGGAGCCTACCCAGAAAAGGTATTCGAATTCTTCCCCCGTCTTGCTCATTTCTTTTACAGTCGGTACAGCCACATCGTCACGAATATCCCGCCACTCTTCCCGGCCTTTTTTGTTAAGCCCCCATGGGTTTCCTTGCCGTTCAATATTTTGCACAGCCCGCTTAGCATCCGGTTTCATTTTTCCTTCAGTTAATACAAGGTATCTTCGTAAATCAATGATTTTTTCTACATGTTCATTCATGACTGGACATTGATCTTCGCAATTACGGCAGGTCGTGCATGCCCAAATTTCTTCTTCTGTAATGACATCGCCAATTAGACTTGGGTTATAAGAGGGAGTTTCTGCTGTAGCTAACTGATTTCCTTTTGTATGGCTGAAAGCTAGTGTTGGAACCCAAGGTTGTTTGGCGGTCACAGAAGCTCCGTAATCTGTTAAATGATCCCTTAGCTTAATAATTAAATCCATTGGCGAGAGCATTTTCCCCGTCCCTGATGCCGGACACACATCAGTGCAGCGGCCGCATTCCACACAGGCATATAAATCAATTAATTGTTTCTCCGTGAAATCGGTAATTTTCCCAACCCCAAATGTTTCCTGTGACTCATCTTCAAAATCGATTTTCCGGAGTTTCCCCGGCGCATCTAACCGGTTTAAATAAACATTTGCCGGCCCAGCGATGAGGTGGGCATGTTTAGATTGCGGTACATAAACTAAGAAGGCTAACAGGAATAATAAGTGCATCCACCATGCTACATAAAAAAGAACGATGGCTGCTGTTTCTCCTATCCCTGAAAGTGCGGCTGCCACAAGGGATGCGACAGGCTCTGACCAGCTTAGATCCTCTCCATGCCAAATGATTCCCATTCCATTTCCTAAAAGAACGGAAATCATTAGTCCCCCGATAAACAAAAGAACGAGACCGGATTTGAAATTTCGTTTTAGCCGGCTAAGTTTTTCAATATAACGGCGATAAAATCCCCAAATGACAGCAACTAAAATGACTAGCGCGACAATTTCTTGAAAAAATGCAAATCCTGAATACAGTGGTCCAAGCGGCAGATGTGAGCCTGGCTTTAATCCTTTCCAAATAAAATCAATGGCCCCAAACTGGACAAGCAGGAAGCCGTAGAAAAACATGACATGGATAGCCCCACTTTTTTTATCTTTCAGAAGCTTTTTCTGTCCAAACACATTGACCCAAATTTTCTCGAGCCGTTTTTTAACATCGTTATCAAACTCGGATTTTTTCCCTAATTTAATAAATTGAATCCGTGTT
>DATFAH010000254.1:0-2735 GCA_035254805.1 Caryophanales bacterium
ATTTTAAATAAAAGGAGACCTAGGCATGAAGAAAGGACTATTAAAGAAAAGTTTTTTAGCCAAAATGCTATTAACTTCATCCGTTAATATCATTTTAGTTGGAGTTATCTTAATATCATCTAGTTATTTTATTCAAGGTCAAGTATTAGAAACGCAATTAATAGATCAAGCAAATAAAATAGTAAAGTCAACGTCTAATGATATGACAGATTCCAAGATTATTTCATTAAAAGAAGATACAAATAAGGATTCAGAGACTCAGAAACAGTTTAGAAGTTTTTTGGATAATGTCTCAAAAAATAATCCACAGATTGCACAAGCATATGTATTTGGGACGGAATTGAAAAATGGAAATCAAACTTCGGTCATTGCCATGCCAACAGCTGTACTTGATGCACTTAAGGAAGCCAAGATTGGTTTAGGCGATATGTATGAGCAGCCAAAAGTGATTGCGGATGCTATTAAAGAAATGTTAAAAACAAAAGAAATTGTTTACTCTTCAGTATATAAAGATGATTATGGCACATGGATGTCGGTGTTAAAGCCATATAAAGACGGACAAGGTAATATTGTTGCCTATTATGCAGTGGATATTGATGCAAGCAGCATTGTAAAAGGGAAACAAGATTTAGTTATGTACTTCTCCATTTCACTCCTTATCATATTACTAATATTAATTACGATTCAGTACTTTATCATTCGAAAATCAACGGCACCATTAAGAGAACTTGGCGTGGGGATTGAAACTCTAAGTAAAGGAAACTTTGGAATTAAGTTAAAAGAAGGGGAAGACGAAATCGGCATTATTAATAAGCAATTTAATGTAATGGTTAAAAATATGCAACAAATTATCTTAAACATTCAAGAAGTGCAATCCCAGAATGCAACCTATTTCGATAAATTAATTACAAATACATATGATAACAGTCAAAGTTATCATGAAATGGAAAAGGAAATCCATCATATCTCGGATTTAATGGAAAATCAAAAAGTTGCCACAATCGAAAGCACAAAATCAATGGGTGAAATTGTTCAAGGAATTTCCAATATTGCAAATTCCTCAATGGATGTTCGTGATAAAGCAGAACAAATGGAGTTTCGTTCTAAAAAGGGATATGAAACTGTCGAAGAAATCATGATTCAAATGCAATCTTTGGAGGAAGCAGTAAGGGAATCCTCCAATGCACTGCAAAAGTTACATGATAACTCTTCAGAAATTACGGGCATTGTGAATCTCATTACAGAAATTGCAAATCAAACGAATTTATTAGCCTTAAATGCTGCAATTGAAGCTGCGAGAGCAGGCGAACATGGCCGTGGATTTGCAGTTGTTGCGGATGAGGTTCGAAATCTAGCAGAACAATCAAGAGCTTCAGCTGGAAAAATACAAGAATTAATTTCTACGATTCAATCAGATGTAGATGATGCTGTTACATCCATTTCTACTGGTGAAGCAAAGGCATTGGCAAGTCTAACAAATAGTGAAGAGATCACACATATCTTTAAACGAATTTTAGAGGATATTAAAGGCGTAAGCGGTCAAATTCAGGAAATTTCCGCTTCAACACAGCAAGTAGCAGCTGAATCAGAAGAGATTTCATCCGTATTAGAACAACTAGGGGATATTGCTAAGCAAAATTCAAATTCTTCAAATGAAATCAGTAAAATGGCTGTCGTCCAAAAAGATAGTACCGAAACCATTGCAAGTGATGCACAAGAAATGAATAAAATGTTCCAAAAATTACAAGAATCCATCGCTATTTTTAAGCTTTAAGTTTAGGAGTGTGTTGAATGCTATCGAAAATAGAAACGAGCAAGAGCAGTTCAAAAGCATTTTGGCAAAAAGAGCTTGAAGAGCCAATTCCGTCATTAATACTACCCAACGATATGTCGTTATTATTTAAGGGGGAAAGTGGAGAAAAATCCTTTTCTATCCTTTTAAAAGAAGTCTCTTCTGAAAGTATTTTACATTATTCAATAGAAAAGAAGATTGATCTTCATGTCTTCCTGCTTTCTGTCTACTTTCAATTGCTTTACTGCTTGACCAATGAAAAAGATCTGATGGTAGGATATATGAATAACGATCATCTATCCGTTCCAATTCGGGTCACATTTGAAGATTCGATCACTTTTTCAGAGCTTGTTTATCAAGTTGAAAATAAAACTAGTTTGGCAAACAGTCATCTGGATCTTGAAGGAATTAATTGGTTATCTACTTTCACATTACCACCGTATACGACAACATTTTCGCTTCAAAATACGGGAATCGAAAATAATACTCCGATTAAATGGGCATTGGATTTAAGTGGTGAGTACTGTCGACTAACAATTAACTATAAGGCAAAACTTTTTTCAGAAAAAACAGTTACTAGGTTTACCACTTATTATCAGAATTTGCTTTTGTTTCATCTTGAAAATAAGTCATTAGATACATGGATAAATAATAATTCGATCATTTCGGAAGAGGAAAAAATTCTGTATCAAAAATTAAATCAAACATCAGAGAAATTTAAACACGATCAAACTATCCATCAAGCATTTATTGAAATGGCCAAAAAATTTCCAAATCGAATGGCGATCTCATCCATTGAAGGAAGTTTGTCATACCAACAGCTTGATGAAAAATCTAATCAAGTTGCGCAAATCTTAATAAAAAATGGTTTAACATCAGAAGATTTAGTGCCCATTTTCATGAATCGAAGCTTACTTACTATTATAAGTTTACTAGGTGTTCT
>DATFAH010000255.1:0-10380 GCA_035254805.1 Caryophanales bacterium
ATGGATAACAGCATAAAAAGCTGTTTTGGAGGGATTTTTTTGGTTACCATTCAAGAATCGGGATTAAAGGAAAAAGGGTTATTGGCTATTAATCGGGCTAAACAGACGGGAAAGCCCGTTTTAGTAAGCAATGTTCATAAAATTGACCCAATTGATCCTTTATTGTTTTTTTATAACGGAAGCGAGCAATTTTTAGGCCAGCGCTTTTTCTGGAAGGATCCAACTGATGAGTTATTTCTTGTTGGAATAGGTATATTAAAGCAAATTCAATCGGATCAGGCTGCTGACCGCTTTTTTCATGTAGAAAGAATGTGGAAGAAATTAATGGATGAAAGTATGGTTGATAATCACTACAATGTTCATCCTGTGGGACCCATTATGTTTGGGGGATTTTCATTTGACCCCTATAAAGAAAAAACGGGCCTTTGGTCCAATTTTTCGGAGTCACAGTTTCATGTACCAAAATATTTGCTTAGCATTATTAAAGGACAAGCTTATATTACGACTAACATTCTTTTTACAGGGGATGATGATTTTTCGAAAGTTCAACAGGTAATGGAGGAAAGTACGGAGCTTTTAAATTCAATACATAAAAATTTTGATTCAAAAATAGTAAACCTTCTAGAAACAAAAGAAATTTCCGGAAACAAGTGGAAACAAACAGTAGATGAAGTGGTGCAGGATTTAAAGAATGGCTCCATGAAGAAAGTTGTTCTTGCCCGTGAATTAAGGCTCTTTTTTAATGATAAGGTTTTGGTGGAAAATGTTCTTTCGCATTTACTGAAGGAACAACGGGAAAGTTTTATTTTTGCCTTTGAATCCCGTGATAATTGCTTTATCGGGGCCACACCTGAACGACTAGTGAAAAAGCAAGATGATGCTGTTTTTTCAACATGTCTTGCTGGCTCAATTTCAAGAGGAAAAACAAATACAGAGGATCAAGAATTAGGGGAGACCTTATTAAATGATCAAAAGAATTTGATTGAGCATCAATTTGTGGTTGAAATGATTAAAGAAGCGTTAGACGAATCTTGTGGGGAAATCACATTGCCACCTGGGCCTCAATTAATGAAAATGAGAGATATTCAGCATCTATACACCCCGGTAATCGGGAAAAGTAAAAAAGATACATCGTTACTCCGACTTGTTGAAAGGCTGCATCCTACACCTGCATTAGGCGGCCTGCCAAAAGCTCCTGCTGTAGAAAAGATCCGTCAGGTTGAAGAACTTGATCGTGGGTTTTATGCAGGGCCGCTTGGCTGGCTTGATTATAAAAGCAACGGGGAATTTGCCGTTTCTATTCGCTCAGGATTAATTCAAGGGAAGGAAGTGTCTCTGTTTGCCGGTTGTGGTATTGTGGCAGATTCTGATTCTGAAAGTGAGTATCTTGAAACAAGTTTAAAATTTAGACCAATGCTTACTGCTCTTGGAGGAAGATAATATGAACCATCAGGAATCATTAACAGCTTATACGGCTGCCTTTGTGGCAGAGCTTGTGCTCTCAGGAGTGACAGAGGTTGTCATTAGCCCAGGATCAAGGTCTACCCCGATGGCAATGGTCATGGCCGAACATCCAGACTTAAAATTACATATTCACATTGATGAACGGTCTGCAGCTTTTTTTGCTCTTGGAATAGCAAAGGCATTGCAAAAGCCGGTTGCGATTCTTTGTACATCGGGAACAGCAGCAGCTAATTATTACCCTGCTATTGTCGAAGCTCATTATTCACGAGTTCCATTGATGGTGCTTACTGCTGATAGACCGCATGAGCTAAGAGACGTGGGGGCACCACAAGCAATTGATCAAAATCAGTTGTACGGTAATCATGTGAAATGGTTTGCGGAAATGGCACTCCCTGAAAAAAGTGATGAGATGCTTCGCTATGTCAGAACGGTTTGTGCCAGAGCAGCTGCTGTTGCCCTTCAAGCTCCTGCGGGACCAGTTCATTTGAATTTTCCTTTTCGTGAACCGCTTATCCCTAAATTAGATGAAAATCTGTTCACTTTGACAGAACGCCCTAAAGGTTATGTAAAAGTTATGAATGGGGAGTTAATGATTGGACAGAGTCAATTAAGGGAAATAGCTGCCATACTTCAAAGTTATGAAAAGGGGATCATTGTTTGTGGGCAAATGGAGAATGAAGGTTTCTCTAAGGCGGTTACCCATTTAGCAGCCACATTAAATTTTCCTATTTTAGCAGATCCACTTTCACAATTAAGAAGCGGTAGCCATGTGAGCGAGTATATTATTGATACATATGATACCTTTTTAAGAAATGGAGACGCTAAATCGCTGTTAAAACCAGATGTTGTGATCCGGTTCGGAGCAATGCCAGTTTCCAAGGCCTTAACCATTTTCTTAAAAGAAAATCATCATGCTGTTCAATTTGTTGTAGACGGCGGGTCGGGCTGGCGTGATCCGGCTGTTCTTTCGACCAACATGGTTAATTGCGATGAAACTCGATTCTCTGAGGGAATGATTCCATATCTCACAAAAACCTCTGATATTGGGTACATAGAAAATTGGGAAAAGATTAATCGTCTAACAAAGGAAAATATGGCAATGGCGGTTAGAGATACCACTGAATTAAATGAAAGCCGGTTATTCTATCAGTTAGCAGATATGCTGCCAGATGGTGCTACATTGTTTGTAGGTAACAGTATGCCGATAAGAGATTTAGATAGCTTTTACTATATGAATCAAAAATCCATTAGGATCATGGCTAATCGGGGAGCAAATGGAATTGATGGAACGATTTCAACCGCACTTGGAGCAGCAGCATTTTCGGGCCCACTCTATTTAATAGTAGGTGACTTAACTTTTTTCCATGACTTAAATGGTCTTTTAGCTGCAAAGTTATATGAGATTGATATTCGGATTATCGTGGTAAATAACAATGGTGGAGGGATTTTCTCCTTCCTGCCCCAATCAGAGCATCCGAAACAATTTGAACTTCTGTTTGGTACGCCAATCAATCTTGATTATGAGCATGCCGTTCGAATGTATAATGGGAAGTTTACCAGAATTAAGGATTGGGCTCATTTATCTGCAATCATGGAGGATTCAAAAAAAGAAAACGGTCTCCATGTGTGGGAAATTGGAACAAGTAGAGAGCGTAATCTCATAGAGCATCGCGAACTTTGGCAAATAGTTTCCCAGGAAATATCTAATTTTGTAAAAGGCTGTCGATAATGAATTATTTCATAAATCATGTTCATTATCATGTTAAAATTTTGGGAGAGGGTTTTCCATTTCTTTTATTGCATGGCTTTACAGGGGATTTCTCTACATGGAAGCCCTTTTATAACCAATGGGGAAAACACTCAAAGTTAATTGTCCCTGATATTATTGGTCACGGGAAAACGGAATCGCCTAATGGTGCCAATCGTTATAAAATGGAATGTGCTGTAAGTGATTTGGTCGAAATCCTTGATCAACTTAGGATAGAACAAGTTGATTTGCTTGGTTATTCGATGGGAGGGAGACTGGCCCTTGCGTTTGCAATAGAGTATCCAAACCGTGTGCGCAGGCTCATATTAGAAAGTAGTTCTCCAGGTCTCGCTTCATTTGAAGAAAGAGAACTTAGGCGAATGAAAGATGGGGAACTTGCAGAATTTATTAAAGAAAAAGGAATGGAAGCCTTTGTTGATTATTGGGAGAACATTCCCCTTTTTGCTACTATGAAATATCTTCCCTTGGAAATACAAAATGAAGTCAGAAGGCAGCGTTTAGCTAATAATCCCATTGGGCTTGCTAACAGCCTAAAGGGAATGGGAACTGGTGCTCAGCCATCCTTTTGGAAAAACTTAAAACATCTGCAGCATCAAGTCCTTTTAGTGACTGGGGAATTGGATAAAAAGTTCTGCCGAATGGCTGAAAAAATGATGAAAGAACTAAAAAACGGCAATTGGATTACCATTCCGAATAGTGGACATGCAAATCATGTGGAAGAAAAAGAAAAGTTTGGTACAATTATAAGTGAGTTTTTGACGAAGGAGGGTTTATTTTGACAGTAGAATGGATTAAGGCTCGAAATTACGAAGATATTTTATATGAAACCTACAATGGAATTGCGAAAATCACCATTAACCGTCCAGAAGTACATAATGCATTTCGCCCAAAAACGGTAATGGAATTAATTGATGCTTTCGCCTATGCACGTGATGACGCTAGTGTTGGTGTAATTGTTTTAACCGGTGCAGGGGATAAGGCATTCTGTTCTGGCGGTGACCAAAAGGTTCGTGGTCATGGCGGATATGTGGGAGAAGATGAAATTCCTCGTCTAAATGTGTTGGATCTTCAAAGATTAATCCGAGTGATTCCAAAACCAGTTGTGGCGATGGTAAAGGGATTTGCTATCGGTGGCGGACATGTACTTCACATTGTTTGTGATTTAACAATTGCTGCTGACAATGCTGTTTTTGGCCAAACAGGACCAAAAGTAGGTAGTTTTGATGCAGGATATGGCTCCGGCTATCTTGCAAGAATTGTCGGGCATAAAAAAGCACGTGAAATTTGGTATTTATGTCGCCAGTATAATGCACAGGAAGCATTGGATATGGGCTTAGTTAATACTGTTGTTCCATTGGATAAAGTCGAAGAAGAAACGATCCAATGGTGTAAAGAAATGCTTGAGAAGAGTCCAATGGCCCTGCGCTTCTTGAAAGCAGCATTTAATGCGGATACGGATGGATTAGCAGGTATTCAGCAATTTGCAGGAGACGCAACACTTCTATACTATACAACAGATGAAGCAAAAGAAGGCCGTGACGCCTTTAAAGAGAAGCGGAAGCCAGATTTCGGGCAATTCCCTCGTTTCCCTTGATAGAAAAGCGAAAGCGCCTGTTATAGGATAGTCGACTAGAAACCGCAACATCCTGTTGCGAACGTCGACTTCAGAACATCCTGTTCAAGTCCGACAAGCTTAAGACGTAACCCTGAGGATGGGCCTGCCCTCCGGAGGGGGACGGCTTAAGACCTCGAGGGGGTAGGCGCTGAGAGCTGGACAATAAGATAAACTTTCTAGCAGCTTGATGGATTCCATCAGGCTGTTTTTATAGGTGGTGAAAAAGTTGCAGGATCAAATGATGCCTAATTTTTTGAAAAAAAGAGCGTTTTTAACGCCAGAACGAACGGCACTATATTTTCAAAATGAAACCATTACATTTAAAAGATTATATGATCGTGCGTTAGAGGTGGCTGGAAAACTCCAGGCAAAAGGGTTGCAAAAGGGTGACTTTGCCGGAGTGTTGTTAAAAAACCATAGTGATACAGTAGTGATCTTATTTGCACTTCAATTATTAGGAGTACGTGCTGTCATTTTAAATAATCGGTTAACCGCAACAGAATTGCTTTGGCAATTAACCGATTCAAAGTCTCAATTTTTTATTATGGAGTCTTCTTTTTCTGCTGTTTTGAATAATGATCTCCCATCCACGTTGCAATGGATGACAAAAGAACAATTATTCCAAACAGAAGGGGTAGTTCCGGTTATTCAGGATGAAATTGATTTAACAGATGTTTGCACGATTATGTATACATCTGGGACGACAGGAAACCCAAAAGGGGTTATGCAAACGTATGGCAACCATTGGTGGAGCTCAGTAGGCTCTCTATTAAATCTTGGCTTTATGGATCAGGATTGCTGGCTTTGTTCGGTGCCACTATTTCACATAAGCGGCTATTCGATCTTAATGCGCAGTGTGATTTATGGGATGCCAATTGTGTTACATGAAAGGTTTGATGTTCAAAAGACGCTTGATGATTTGAAAGAGAAACGAGTCACCATAATGTCTGTCGTCACAACCATGTTGACGGGTATTGTGGATGAGCTTGGTGATCAAAATCTTCCTAGCCAGTTTCGCTGTATGCTCTTAGGAGGGGGACCCGCTTCACTGCCTTTATTACAAGCGTGTGTAGCCAAACAAATTCCCGTCTTTCAAACGTATGGGATGACGGAAACATCCTCCCAGATTGTGACACTGTCACCAGAATATAGCCTCACAAAGCTTGGTTCAGCCGGAAAGCCACTATTTCCGTCACAAATAAAAGTTGTCCTTGAAAATGGTGAGGAAGCTTCTCTTGGTGAATCAGGCGAAATTGTTGTCAAAGGAGCGAATGTAACAACCGGCTACCTTTACCGGCCTGTTGCAACAAAGGAAAAATTCCATGACGGCTGGCTGTATACGGGTGATATTGGCTATCTTGATGGTGAAGGCTTTTTATATGTCCAGGACCGTAGAGCAGATTTGATTATTTCAGGAGGAGAAAATATTTATCCAGCGGAAATTGAGTCAGCATTATTGGCCCATCCAGATATTGTGGATGCAGGTGTAATAGGGTTGGAAGATGAAAAATGGGGTCAGATTCCGATTGCTTTTATTGTGAAGAAAAATGGAGAAGATTTATCAGAATCTGATGTTCAACAATTTTGTTTGAAACGTTTAGCAAAATACAAAGTGCCAAATCAAATTTATTTTATTGAGAAACTTCCGAGAAATGCGGCTAAAAAGCTTTTGCGCAGGCAGCTTCGAGAACTCTTGAAAGAGGGCGGGATGGAAGTATGAGAATTTCATCTATTCATCTCTATGTCATAAAGATGCCGTTAAAATCTCCTTTTTTGACTCATTTAGGTGCTGTGAAGGATCGAGAAGGCATCATCATTAAGGTAACAGATTCGGATGGTGTGGTTGGATATGGTGAAGGTGTAGCCTTTCAGACGCCTTGGTATACGGAGGAAACCGTTCAAACAAGCTTACATATGTTAAATGATCTTCTGATTCCATTGTTAAAAAAACACCCCATACAGCATCCAGAAGAAATAGCGAAATTGTTTCAAGCCATTCGGAGAAACAATATGGCAAAAGCAGCGTTGGAAACGGCATTATGGGATTTGTATGCAAAAAGAATGCGTGAGCCGCTTTCACATATTCTCGGCGCCAGTAGGGGCCGGATTCCGGCAGGGGTAGTGATCGCTACGGATTCAATTACAAACGCCTTAAAACAAATTGAGCAATATTTGGCGGAAGGGTATCAGCGGTTTAAGATCAAGATTCATCCTGGGAACGATTTATCCGTGTTATCTGAAATCCGCAGGTGCTATCCAGATCTTCCACTTATGGCAGATGCTAATTCTGCTTACTCGTTAGAGGATATTGACCGACTGAGAGCCTTGGATGAATTTCAGTTAATGATGATAGAGCAACCACTCGGACATGATGACATTATTGAGCACTCAGTTTTGCAAAAGGAGCTTCAAACACCGATTTGTTTGGATGAAAGCATCGTATCATTTGATGATGCGAGGAAGGCTGTTGAATTTGGAAGTTGTAAAGTGATTAATATCAAAATTGGTCGGGTTGGCGGCATTTATGAAGCGAAACGAATTCATGATTATTGTTTTAAACGGGATATTCAAGTTTGGTGTGGTGGGATGATCGAATTTGGGATCTCGCGGGCACACAATATTGCCCTTGCCTCACTTCCTGGTTTTACGATTCCTGGGGATATTTCTGCCTCAAGCCGCTTTTGGGAGGAAGATATTATTTCTCCAGAAGTTACAGTGGAAAATGGCTGGGTTCGTGTCCCTATTGAACCGGGAATTGGCTTCGAAATCAATGAAAAAAGGCTTCAAAATATAATAGTTATGGAAAAATTTTACTCTTTTAAGTAGGAATAATGGTAATGTCTAGAAGAAACTTAGGCGTACCGGATAAAATCGGGGAGTATTGGCGGAAAATCAGGTTGTATCAGCGAAAATCAGGTTGTATCAGCAAAAACTTGGGCTATATCGGCGAAAACTTAAGCTATATCGGCGAAAACTTAAGCTATATCGGCGAAAACTTAGGTTATATCGGCGAAAACTTAGGCTATATCAGCGAAAACTTGGGCTATATCGGCGAAAACTTGGGCTATATCGGCGAAAAATCGGGCTATATCGGCGAAAACTTAGGCTATATCAGCGAAAACTTGGGCTATATCGGCGAAAACTTAAGTTATATCGGCGAAAAGTCGGGTTGTATCGGCGAAAATTTAAGTTATATCGGCGAAAAATAGGGCTATATCGGCGAAAACTTGGGTTGTATCGGCGAAAACTTAGGCTATATCGGCGAAAACTTAGATTATATCGGCGAAACTAAAAATCCAACAAAAAACTGCCAGACAGTAAAAATTGTCCGGCAGTAGTTGTTGATTAATGTGGTTCAAAGGTATTACAGTCAGTTTCATGTTGAGTTTCTGCTTTTTTGCCAGCATGACTTACCACGTAGATTTGCTCAGCACTGCATTTATTCCCATTTGCCCAATAGCTGCAATTGTTTACTTCACACAACACATCTTTGGCCATTCCAATCACTCTCCTCATTTTTGTACATCAATAGGTTTTGAGGAATTAGGCCAGATTATGCAGTTTTTTATTATTGATTTAGAGCCGTCTTCAATGAATCAAGGTTTTTATTCATAAGTGTGAAATATGTTTCTTTTTTCTTGATATCATCTGGAGTTAATACAGCTAAATTATGGATGGATAGTGCCGTTGCCCCGATTTCTTCTTGTACAATTTTACCTAATTTTGAATTAAAATTTTGCTCAAACAAAATATAGTGAATTCCCTCTTGTTCTGCTATTGAAACAATCTTTTCCAACTGCTTTTGAGATGGTTCATTTGTAGTGGATAACCCTGATAAACTTATTTGTTTAAGACCGTAACGGGTTTCCCAGTACCCAAATGCGGCGTGGGTTACAATTATTTTTTTAGTTTTTGCGTCATCGATGGTCTTTTGATATTCTTGGTTTAATCCATCGAGCTCTTTTGCAAGCTTCGTATAATTCTGATTGAACACAGCTTTATTTTTTGGCATCTTTTTCACAAGTTCGTTTTTGATCATTGCTGCCATTTCTTTGGAGTAAATGGGATCTAACCATACGTGCGGATTTATATCATGATGATGGCCATCATCATCTTCTTCTACTGAATTTGTTTCTTTTGGAAGCTTAAGGTTATTGGCTACCGGGATGAGTTTTACATTTTCATTTTTTAATGTTTGTTTTGCCTTTTCAACAAAGCCTTCCAAACCTAAGCCAATATAAATAAATAAATCTGAATCAGCAAGGTTCATCATATCCTTTTGGGAAGGTTCAAATGTGTGCTCATCTGCACCTGGTGGATAAATAGTTTTCACGTCAACATATTTTCCGCCAATTTGCTCAGTAAAATATTGAAGTGGGAATACTGTTGTATAAATGGTTAGCTTATTCGCGTTTTTCGCAGGCTGTTTATCTCCATTTGTACAGCCAGCCAAGAATAGGCTTAGTGGTAAAAGGAAGGAAAGTATAATAATAAATCTTTTCATAAAAGCTCCTTTCATGTTGTATGCAAATCGGACTAATTCCGATTTACTGTCGAAAAAATTTTCTTTTTAAAATATAAGTAGGAACGATTCCGATTTCCTATTGATTTTACAAAAAATTTCTCCTACTTGCAAGTTAAATTTGGCATTACCAAGCGAAATTATGTATTCTTTATTAAGATATAGAAAGGGTTTGATAAAAATGACATTATTAAGTGAAATTTTAGAGTTTAATAAAACATTTGTTGAAAACCGAGAATATGAAAAATATGAACGCAACAAAATGCCTAAAAAACGAATGGTCATCCTGACTTGTATGGACACAAGACTGCTGGAATTATTACCAAAGGCCATTAATGTAAGCAATGGGGATGTTAAAACGGTGAAAAACGCAGGTGCCATTGTGTCACATCCATTTGGCAGTATTATGCGGAGTATTCTATTAGCTGTTTATGAGCTGCAAGCAGATGAAGTATTTGTCATTGGTCATCATGATTGTGGTGTGAGTGGGTTAAGAGCGGAAACGGTGATTGAAAGTATGAAACAACGAGGAATATCTGACGATACACTTAGAACTCTTACCAATTCAGGGATAAAATTTAAAAAATGGCTTCATGGCTTTGATTGTGTATCGGAGAGTGTTGAGCATAGTGTAGGCGTAATCAGAAATCATCCGTTAATGCCTGCAGATGTACCTGTTCATGGATTGGTGATTGATCCAAGCACTGGAAAGCTTGATCTTGTTGTGGATGGATACCATTCTTAATGTTTATGTTTTTTGGGCCATTTTTCAGGCACGGGGTCAATCCCGCCCGGATGGAAAGGGTGGCATCTAAAAATACGTTTGATCGCAAGAACGCCGCCTTTTAGGGCGCCAAACCGTTGCACCGCTTCCAAACCGTAATGGGAACAAGTTGGGTAAAAACGGCATGTTGGGGGTTTCAAGGGCGAAATGACCATTTGATAAAAACGGATAATCATAATAAAAAATCTTTTCAGCATTGGACCTGCTCCTTTCTGTAAACTACCATC
>DATFAH010000256.1:0-3626 GCA_035254805.1 Caryophanales bacterium
GCAATTAGACAGCGTCATGTTTTGGGAGGGAAAATCATGAAGTTTGAAAATACTGATTTTGAAAAATTAAAAGTAGATTTAAACCGGATTGACGAAATCATGCTTGAGCATGGTTTAGTTCGTGAAGGTCAATGGGATTACGAACGGGTTACATATGATCGTAAATTTGAATTAAAGGAAGGAATCTATTACCTTCGTGTCCAAGGCTATTCAATAGATGGGGATGTTGATACCTATAAGGCAATAATTCAATTAATGACACCGTACTTAGGAAAGTATTATTACCCACATGGTGTTGAATATGGAGAAGATGAACATTTTCCAACATCACTTACAAACCAATGTAAACAAATTCTTGATGAAGTAAAAGAGAAACTTGAAAAATTCGCTCAATAAAAGGAAAAGACGCAGCTTAGTGCATGCGTCTTTTTATTATCAATTAAGCTCTTGCAATTTCGATTAATAAATCCCCTGTTTGGATGGCTTCTCCGTCAGATACATGAATATTTTGTATCACACCAGAAAACGGGGCTTGAACAGTGGTCTCCATTTTCATTGCCTCTGTGATCATAAGTTTGTCGCCTTTATTCACTTGTCCACCTTTTTCTGCCACTACTTTAATAACTGTTCCTGGCATGGAAGCGCCGATATGTGATTCATTTTTCGAATCTGCTTTCAGCTTCTCTTTAATAGTGGATTTGATGCTTTCGTCTTTAATGACAACCTCACGTTGCTGGCCATTTAATTCGAAGTAAATAACTCTAGTCCCATCTGCTTGCGGCTGGCCAATTGTAACAAGCTTTACGATTAATGTTTTTCCTTTTTCTATTTCAACCTCAATTTCTTCGCCAAGACTCATACCATAAAAGAATGTTGCGGTATCGAGAACAGAAATTTTCCCAAATTTATCTACAGCTGTAATATAGTCAAGAAACACCTTAGGATAAAGTGCATATGAAATCACTTCAAAGTCAGTTACCTCTCGTTTAAGCTCTTTTTGAAGCTCTGTCTTCAAATTTTCAAAATCAACCTCTTCCAGTAATTCACCTGGTCTTTGATCCAATGGCTTTCTTCCTTTTAGAATGACTTTCTGAAGATCGCTTGGGAATCCGCCATATGGCTGCCCAATGTAGCCTTGAAACAATTCTACAACTGAATCCGGGAAGTCAAGGCTTTCACCCCTTTTTAGGACCTCCTCCTCTGTCAGGCTATTTTGAACCATAAACAATGCCATATCACCAACAACTTTTGATGAAGGGGTTACTTTTACAATATCGCCAAACATATGGTTAACCCTGGTGTACATTTCCTTTACTTCTTCCCATTGCTCACCAAGTCCAACACCTTTTGCCTGTTGCTGAAGATTGCTGTATTGGCCGCCAGGCATTTCATGCTGATAAACTTCAGAATGCGGCGAAACCATACCACTTTCAAAATCATGATAATACTTTCTGACATCCTCCCAATAATAAGAAATCTGTTCAAGTGCACCAATATTTATTTTTAGTCTTCGGGTGTTTCCTTCAAGTGCATAATATAACGAGTTAGCACTTGGCTGTGATGTTAATCCTGCCATCGTACTTACTGCTGTATCCACGATATCAACACCAGCTTGAATGGCTCTGGCATAAGTGAAAATTCCATTACCACTTGTATCATGTGTGTGTAAATGAATTGGGATGCTAACTGCTTCCTTTAATTCCGAAACAAGTCTATAGGCAGCTTCTGGCTTTAATAGTCCAGCCATATCTTTAATTCCAAGTATATGTGCCCCTTGAAGTTCAAGCTCTTTTGCAAGCATTTTATAATAATCGAGATTATATTTCTTACTTAATGGATCTAAAATATCACCTGTGTAGCATATGGATGCTTCCGCAATTTTTCCAGTCTGACGTACCGCATCAATGGCGACTTCCATTCCTTTTACCCAGTTTAAGCTATCAAATACCCGAAACACATCTATCCCAGATTTTGCCGACATTGCTACAAATTCTCGAATCACATTGTCTGGGTAATTTTTATAACCAACTGCATTTGCGCCCCTTAGGAGCATTTGGAATAATACATTTGGAATTTTTTCACGAAGGATCGATAAGCGATCCCACGGATCCTCTTTCAAGAATCGATAAGCCGAATCAAATGTTGCTCCGCCCCACATCTCGAATGAAAATAGATCAGCGAGCAGTTTTGCTGTTGGTTCAGCAATATGTTCTAGATCTGTCGTTCTGACCCTTGTCGCCAATAAAGACTGGTGCGCATCCCGATACGTAGTATCAGTCAAAAGAACTTGGTCTTGTTTTTTCACCCAATCCACAAGACCACCTGCACCGAATTGATCCAATATTTGTTTTGTGCCGTTCGGATACGCAAAGTCATGTTCTAATTTCGGAGCTCTTGGTTTTGTAAAAATAGGTTTATTCTTTTTCTCAATTCCCGGAAAACCATTTATTGTAACATTTCCGATATAGGTCAACATTTTTGTTCCACGATCTTTTCGAACAGGGAAAACAAACAATTCTGGAGTTAGGTCAATAAAAGATGTATCATACTCTCCTTTTCTAAATTTCTCATGCCTTACAACATTCTCTAGGAAAGGAATATTTGTTTTTATTCCCCTAATTCTAAATTCCTGCAAATTTCGGTCCATTTTTGAGGCAGCTTGTTCAAATGTCAACGCCCATGTCGAAACTTTAACAAGTAAGGAATCATAATATGGGGTAATGACTGACCCTTGGTAACCATTACCTGCATCTAGTCTAACACCAAAGCCGCCACCAGAGCGATAGGCCATGATTCTTCCCGTATCAGGCATAAAATCATTTAGCGGATCTTCTGTTGTTACACGAGATTGGATGGCATAGCCATTTAATTGAATTTGAGCTTGCTCAGGAATTCCGATTTTTGAACTATGCAATTCATGGCCTTCTGCAACTAGAATTTGTGTTTGAACGATATCAATTCCTGTGATCATTTCAGTTATCGTGTGCTCAACCTGGACACGAGGGTTTATTTCAATGAAATAAAACTTGCCGTCTGCAACAAGAAATTCTACTGTTCCGGCGTTCAGATAGCCAACATTCCTCATTAATTTTACTGCGGCATCACATATTTCCTGACGCAATTCTTTTGTGATCGAAACACATGGTGCTACTTCTACTACTTTTTGATGACGGCGCTGCACAGAACAATCACGTTCATATAAATGAACAATATTTCCTAAGCTGTCACCAATGATTTGAACCTCGATATGTTTTGGATTTTCAATTAGCTTTTCAAGATACACTTCATCGCTGCCAAATGCCGCCTTTGCTTCGGATTTTGCCCGTTCGTATGCATCCTTTACTTCTTCGGAATTCCGGACAATTCTCATCCCACGACCACCGCCGCCAAGGGCAGCTTTGATAATAATCGGGAAACCATGGGCTTTCACAAATGAATGCACATCTTCAAAATCGTTAGCAGGCCGCTCACTTCCAGGAATAACAGGAATTTCAGCAAGCTCTGCTTGCTTTCTGGCTTTAATCTTATCCCCAAACATATCAAGATGTTTTAACTCTGGACCAATAAAATTGATTCCTTCCTCTTTACATCTTCTAGCAAAATGGATGTTTTCAGATAAGAATCCA
>DATFAH010000257.1:0-2318 GCA_035254805.1 Caryophanales bacterium
ACAAACATTAAACCAACTCAAACATTAGAGATAAAAGAATTACTACGTTTTGGTGATCGAAAAATTAAATGCGAAAAAGGAACTTTCTTATTTCAAGAAGGTATGAAGGCTGTGGAGCTCTTTATCGTTATCTCTGGAAAAATACAAATTAGTAAAATCACAGAGGATGGACGGGAGCTTTCCTTACGAATTTGTGGCGAAAATGAAATATGTGGGGAATTAACCTTATTTACGGATAATCCAAAATACTTGCTGAGTGCAAAAGTATTAGAGGATGGTGAAGTGGTAGCCATTCGTAAAGATGTTCTTGAATATGAAATTTTTCAAGATAGCACACTAGCCTTTGAATTTATGAAATGGATGAGTGATCATTTCCGTAAAACTCAAACAAAATTCCGTGACCTCGTATTAAACGGCAAACGAGGCGCATTATTTTCCACCTTGATTCGAATGTCTAATAGTTTTGGTGTTAAGCAAAAAGAAGGAATTTTAATTGATTTGCCATTAACCAATCAAGAATTAGCTAATTTTTGTGGCACCTCCAGAGAAAGTACAAACCGTATTCTCAGTGAATTAAAAAGAGACCATGTTATTTCTATAAAAAAAGGGAAAATTTCCATCTTAAACCTTCAATATTTACGAGATGAAATTGGCTGTGAAAATTGCCCTTTAACCTATTGCAGTATTGAATAGCAGAGATTTAAATTTGGGACGGCAATGCGCCGCCCCCATTTTTATTGTTCGATTGTTTCTTCTGTTTTCTTGCCTCTTAATGGCTTTTGGAATATATATGCAGAATGGTTCACTCTCTTTTTAATCACCAGTCATCGCATATGCTCCTTGAGCGTGATCCTCTACAAACGTGGCGGAATTCGCAAACCCCACATTTTCCTTTACAAAGATCAGGGTTTCTAAGTGACGTGAAAATCGGTGACTCACGATAATTGACACGCACGAGTCAATTCCCAAATGACGATAAAAGGATCTTTATTAAAATCACAGCTAAAAACCCTATTATTGCCTCCCAACTCAGCTTTTCCTACGGAAAAAACCTTATTCTCCATATTATAAAGGTGTTTATAAGCAAAAAAAGTGAACTACCTCACAACGAAGCAAGAATTTTTGTGTCAAATAGCAAAACAAAAAACAGCAACAATTTGCTGTTTTTTTTACGGTTTCTTATCTAATTCCTAGGGCAATTTTGGCATAACGTGACATCATTTCTTTATTCCATGGTGGATTCCAAACGATACTTACATCTACATTTTTCACCTCAGGGATATCCGTCACTGCTCTTTTTACTTGTTCGACAATAGTTCCAGCAAGCGGGCAGCCCATGGATGTTAAGGTCATGGTCACTAGTAGTTTACCAGCTTCATCCATTTCAACATTATAAACTAACCCTAAATTGACAATGTCCACACCAAGCTCAGGATCGATAACAAGCTCAAGTGCACCCATTATATTTTCTTTTAATTCTTCATTCATTTTATCTTCACTCCTAAAATATTTATTGAACATGGCTCATTAAGTGCTCTTTAAACCATTCAACTGTTGCCAATAGCCCTTCTCTACTTACTTTATGTCCAGCATCTTCATCTAATATAAACGCCAGTTTTTCAGGATTTTTTTGATAATCAGGCTCAATCCTTTCATAAAACTGGTATGGGAAGGAATATGGTACCATAGGATCCTTTTTCCCATGCCAAAACAGTAATGGCCGATTAGCGAGTTTTTCTGGTTGAAGGCTTAAATCATAGTCACGAAGAATCGAAAGCTGCTGTTCAATTTGATCTTCTAAAAATGAGAGCATAATTCCTTGTTTTTTAAGCTGATCTAACTGCCACAAGGAAAACTTCTCATATGCAGGCATCCCCATCAAACTAACTGCTGCTTTAATCCACTTAAATTGTGTTAATGCTCCAAGTGTTACGATGCCACCCATTGATGTACCACAGATTCCTATTTGGTCTCTTTTGATTAGCCCATTATTAGCAAAAAACTCCTTGATGATGTTGAGTTCATTTATCGTATTTAATACAATATCCCAAAAGTGGGTGTATAATTCCCTTTCGTCTAAACCTTCATCCCGTTCCCCATGGTATAAAGCTTCTGGCAGCAGGACCCTAAAACCAGCTTCAGCTAACTTGTATGCGAAGTGAAGGTTATGCTCCTTCGCACTTGTAAATCCATGGATAAAAATAACAAGAGGGAGTTTTTCCCATTGAACAGTTTGATTGACGATATGGAGGAGTGGAATACTTTTTATATTTTCATGTTTAACAACCACAACCAATGGATGGACCTCCTAAAGCTAC
>DATFAH010000258.1:0-3982 GCA_035254805.1 Caryophanales bacterium
CAGTTTTCTTCTTTTGTGGCCCCCCTTAAATTCCCGATCCTTTCAGAACGCTGTAAATCTTTTTTACATATATCACAAAAGCAAGTAGATAAAGGGATATCTTTTTTTGAGCTAATCCGAAAATTTGAGGATTACAATAAACAATTTGAAAATGTGATCGTGACCTGGGGCAACATGGATATGAAGGTGCTTCGCCAAAATTGCCTTCAAGCAGGAGTCCCATTCCCCATAAAATTGGCTTCAGAAATAGATCTATCCATGGAGTATAAACGATTTTTTGGGGATCAAAACCAGACAGGGTTATGGAAAGCTGTTCAGCAATACGGAAAGGAAGGGACAGGTAAGCATCATCGAGCACTTGATGACGCCTTAACCACTTATAATATCTTTCGTCTTGTTGAAAAAGATAAACGCTATTTAGAGAAACCAGAACCAACAACGATCGGGGATCGAATCGATTTTTCAAAACTATTAAATGAAATGGCTTAAATATACCAAATCACTTAAAATGTGATTTGGTCTTTTGTTTTTTCAAGGTGCAAAAATGTTATTTTTCGGTTAAAGTAAACAATTGGAGGGATGATAAATGAGAATGAAATTATATATTTTGATGGTGGCTGCTATCTTTCTTTTAGCCGCTTGTGGAACAGGAAATGATAAGCAAGAATCAAAATCAAATAGCGCGAAAGAAAGTGCTCCGAAAACAGAACAGAAGGAAGGAAATGGTGCAGTGGCAAATTCGACTTATCCACAACTGACAACAGATGTTACGGCTGATGAAAAATTAGTTGAAATGGAAACATCAAAGGGGAAGATAAAAATCAAATTATTCCCTGAATATGCCCCTAAAGCTGTTGAAAACTTTATTAAGCATAGTGAAGAAGGGTATTATAACGGACTGAATTTTCACCGCGTAATTAAAGATTTTATGATTCAAGGCGGTGACCCGAACGGTAACGGTACAGGCGGAGAAAGTATTTATGGAGAGCCTTTTGAGGATGAATTCTCTAACCAACTCTTTAATTTACGTGGAGCATTATCAATGGCAAACGCAGGAGCTGACACAAACGGCAGCCAGTTTTTTATTGTTCAAAGCACCAATCTTGACCCGGCTCTAAAGGACCAAATGGAAAAAGTCGGCTATCCGAAGGAAATCATTGAAGCATATGTGAAGAATGGAGGAACCCCATGGCTTGATCATAAACACACTGTTTTTGGACAAGTCATTGAGGGAATGGACGTTGTAGATAAAATTGCAAACACTCCAGTTGGAGCAAATGATAAGCCAAAAGAAGATGTTGTGATTAAAAAAATAAATGTTATAAAATAGTGTTAAATTGGGTAAGGAACAGCTTTGGGCTGTTCCTATTTTTTTGAAGCATATATACAGGGGAGAAGGTGAAACTAATCTCAATTAGACTTTGGAGGGTTTCGAAATGAGGAAAAGCTTGCTCATTATTTTGTTGATTCTATTAGCCGGGTGTACCCAACAAAACCCAACTAAGGTTGATGTGGAAATGTATAATTCGGTTGGTGATTCACTTGGAAAAATAAAAGTATCTGAACAAGCTAGTGGAGTAAAGCTTGAGGTCAAATTAAAAGGACTGCCACCTGGCGTACATGCCATTCATATCCATGAGTGTGGAACTTGTGACTCCCCGGAATTTAAAACTGCATGTAACCATTTTAATCCTGAAAATAAAGAACATGGGCTTCTTCATCCAAAAGGTGCCCATGCAGGTGATCTGCCTAATTTAATTGTTGAAGATGACGGAAGTGTAAATGCAGAAATAATGGCTCCAAATGTAACGTTAAAGGACGGAAAGAAATCGTTATTTACGAAAAAGGGAACATCTATTGTGATTGATGAGGGGAAAGATGATGGAATGACACAGCCCTCCGGAGACTCAGGAAGTAGAATTGCATGTGGACAAATCAGCAAAAATAAACAGCAAGGATCAACAAAAACTCAAGATGAAAAAGAATAATTTCAAAGGAAAAACCTCCAAATAAAATTTGGAGGTTTTTCTTTTGAAATTATTTTCATTTTTAGGTAATGAAACTAAGCATGTATCTCTAAATGGACATACACTATTGTGTACCATATAGGAAGGAGAGATAAAATTGAAAGATAAAAGGCAATTTTCGGGAGGATATCCGCAAATGGGTTATCCTCAAATGATGGGAGGATATCCGCAAACAGGCTATCCTCAAATGATGGGAGGATACCCGCAAACAGGTTTCCCTCAGATGATGGGGGGATATCCACAAATAGGGCACCAACAAATGATGGGTGGATATCCACAAGCAGGCCATCAACAAATGATGGGTGGGCATCCTCAGATGAAAGGACAATATCCTCAGCAACTTGGATATCATATGGCCGGATATCCACACACAGGGTATCCCCAAATGAAAAGTGGATATCCACAACCAAAACAACAAATGGGTGGATATCCACAAACAGGGTTTCCGCAAATGGGGCAACCTCGTTCAGATAAAAAATAGATATAAATTTTAAAACTAGGCTGCCCGATTTATTTAAAAGGTAGCCTAGTGTACATAAATCAGAAAGATTCAGATCTTAAAAATTTGAAATAATTGTATAATTGGAAGCCCCTTTTTTGTTGATTATTTTCTATAAAATGATAAATGGCCAAAACTAAAAATGAAGGACATTTAGGCCTTTTACTTGCTTTATTTCATTAGTTTGAAGAAAATGTAAGAAAGTATATTGAAATTTAAGGGAGCTGCACATTTCAGTGGAAAATAAATTATTTTATCAAGATGCTTATTTACAATCCTTCTCGTCTAGTATTGAAAAACAAGGTGTAGATCAAACAGGTGAACCATATGTTGTGTTCAATCAAACCGCCTTTTATCCAACTGGAGGAGGGCAGCCGTTTGATACCGGTTGGATACATAATGTGAAAGTGATCAATGTGGAAGAGGTGGATGGGGAAATTCGGCATTATCTTGAAAAACCTTTATCCGGTACAACCAATGAAGTTTTAGGCAAAATTGATTGGGAAAGAAGGTTTGATCATATGCAGCAGCATGCCGGTCAGCATATTCTATCGGCAGCATTTGATCAGCTTTTTCAATATAAGACAGTAGGTTTCCACCTGGGAAGAGAAGTTTTAACCATTGATTTAGATACGGAAAATCTATCTGAATATGACGCAAAAAAAGCTGAAGACTTGGCCAATCAAATTATTTTAGAAAATAGACCAATTGAAACGAAGTGGGTTTCAGAACAAGAGCTAGAGCAATATGATTTACGAAAAGAAACAAAGGTAAAAGAGGATATCCGGCTGGTGATTATTCCTGATTTTGATTATAACGGTTGTGGTGGGACACATCCTAACTCAACGGGTGAAGTGACGGCTGTGAAAATCTTGAATTGGGAGAAGCAAAAGAAAAAAATTAGGGTTGAATTTATTTGTGGGAATCGCGTGATTGAACAGTTTCATGAAAAACAAAAGGTCTTACTGGAACTTACAAAACTTTTAAGTGCACCTGAAAAAGATATGGTTCGAGCAGTCAACCGTTTACTTGAAGATGGAAAAGGGTTAGAGAAGGAATTAGAACAAGCGAAGGAAAGACTGCTTCAATTAGAAGCATTTGACCTAATAAAAGAACACCAAATGTGGAATGACGAAAAAATGATCAGGATGGTTTATCAACAAAGAACGATACAAGAGTTACAAAAACTTGCCCGGCTCATTACTACGCTAGAAGAAAATGCCTGTGTTTTCCTTGCAAGTGAAAATGAAAACCGGCTCCAATTAGTTGCGGCAAGAGGCACAGCGGGAAAGGTAAACATGAAAAAGGTGATGGGAGAAATTCTTCCACTCCTAAATGGAAAAGGTGGAGGAAATGAAGCGTTTGCCCAGGGTGGCGGGGAAGCCCTTATGAAGGGTGAAGAATTGCTTCAAGTTATTTTCGAGAAAATAGAAAACGGAATCTAAATTTTTAAAAA
>DATFAH010000259.1:0-5845 GCA_035254805.1 Caryophanales bacterium
AAATGGGAGGAAAGGATATGCTGCAAAAACTTGGTGAAACCGCTTATCGAAGAAGAAAATTAGTGCTGTTTTTATGGGCAATCCTTATTTTAGCGTGTAGTTTTTTTGCTTCAAGGCTACCAACAGTCTTAAGCGGGAACGGCTTCCTATACCGAGGGGAATTTAATGAGACCAAAAAAATTTTAGAAAAGGATTTTGGTCAGCCTAAATCATCAATTATTCTGTTTTTTCATAAAGAAAAATTCATAAAGGATCAAAAATGGCGGGAATATGTCCAAAATACTATCCACAAACTTGATGGTTTTTCTGTCATTTCTCCCTTCGATCAAGAAGGCATGATGAAAGGCGATGATGCGTATGGAATTATTTCCTTCAACAAAGATCCAGAAAGTCTCGGAAATGAAATTCAGCAATTACATAAATTATTAAAAAATAAAAAGGGGTTAACGGTCACGATGACTGGGGAACCCATCATGGTCCAAGATCTTAATCATGCAAGCCAGAGTGATTTAGCCAAAGCAGAAATGATCGGGCTGCCGATTGCATTGATCGTATTAGTCCTCTCTTTTGGCGGAATCGTTGCGGCGGCAATTCCCATCATCATCGGAGTTGTGACGATTTTAATCACAATGGGGATTGTTTATTTTTATAGCTATGGGACAAACCTTTCGATATTTATTTTAAACATCATCCCTATGATCGGACTGGCCTTAAGTATTGATTTTGCTCTTCTATTCATTAATCGTTTCAAAGAAGAATTGCACGAAAATCCTTTAGATCATGCCATCCAAACAACGGTTTCAACGGCGGGACGTTCAATTATTTTTTCTGGACTTTGTGTTTTTATCGGGCTTTCTGGCCTTTTATTCATTAAAATTGACATTTTTCAAAACGTGGCACTTGGTGGGATGACTGTTGTCTTCATTTCCGTACTTTCAGCTATCACCTTTCTGCCAGCATTACTTTCGATAATGGGCGACAAAATTAATAAATTAAGTTTGTTTCGAGTCAATGAAAGAAAATCTTCCTTTTGGCAACATTTTGCGCTTTATGTGATGAAACGTCCAGTATTAATGGCCATAGTGGCTTTCGCTATCCTGATTGCTTGCTTGATTCCAGCCAAAGATATGGCAGTGAAAATTCCCGGAATTGATTCATTGCCTGAATATTATCCATCTCGAATCGCCTTTGAAACCTTTCAAAAAAAATTCATTCCAAAAGAGAAACGCGAAGAAAATCGCGTCATTATTATCTTTGAAACAAATGATAACATTATGAGTGATGACAATTTAGCAAAAATAAAAAAGGTGATTCATAAATGGCAGAAAGACTCTATGGTTGAAACCGTTATTTCACCATTTTCTGTTCCCGGATTTCAGGATCCAGAAGAGCTATTATTTGATGACCCAACCATTCCATCTGTTATGGATGCATTTGTGAAAGATAACAAAATGCATGTTGAAGTATTTTTAAAGTCAGAAGTACATTCCGCAAAAGCTAGAGAATGGGTTGGGGATTGGTCGAATCGAAATCTTTTGGTTCATGCTATGTTTGGCGGCCATATTAAATTTGAACAGGAAATATTCGATGAAATTTATTATAAAACACCATATGGGTTGCTGCTTATCTTTGTCACGACCTTTATGATTTTAACATTTGCTTTCCATTCACTACTCATTCCAATAAAGGCCATTTTAATGAATATTTTAAGTCTTGGCTGTACATTTGGAATAGTCGTGTGGATTTTTCAAGAAGGCCATCTAGTTAGTGAGCCCGCAAATATTGCGATGATTTTACCTGTATTTGTGTTTACGCTTGTTTTTGGGCTATCAATGGATTATGAAGTCTTTTTAATCTCGAGAATACAGGAGTTTTACTTAAGCAGTTTTGATAATAGTCAGGCCACTTTCAACGGTCTGACATATACAAGTAAAATTATTACCTCTGCTGCTGCAATCATGATTGTCGTTACGGGGGCTTTTGCCTTCACAGAGGTTATGCCAATTAAGCAACTTGGTGTTGGAATCGCATTTGCTATTTTTATTGATGCCACAATCGTTAGGATGGTTCTTGTCCCATCCCTTATGAAACTGCTTGGTGACTGGAATTGGTGGCTGTTTGGCTTTCAAAAAAGAACAAAAGCGCAAGCGCCTTGATCATCGACGTACGGACTGGAGGGACTTTGACTGAGATAAAGGAAACACGATGAACCGAAAGGTGAATCGATGTTGACTTATCGTAGGGAGATGGCCCGAAGTACGCTAGTCGATAGGCGCTTGAGCTAGACGTCAATAAACTTTATTTAAAGTTATCAACCGGTTAGTATTTTATAATGTCCTTAACAAAGAAAAGGCCAGCCTGAATGTTCGGCTGGCTTTATGATCTAATTTGTTTCAACCCCGATAAGGGATGCACCCTTTGCCAATGCACGTTTATTAACGTCGATCAAATGATGCTTACTTGGCCCCAATACTTTTTTCAATGATTCAATAACAGAATCTTCGGAAACCACTTTTGAATACTCTAGGAATGCTCCCAGCAAGATCATATTGGCAATTCGAGTATTTCCAAGTTCATTTGCCAATGCTGTAGCATCTATTTCAATAATCGTAATATCCGTACGTAATGATTTTCTAGCCACTAGTGAAGTATTTATGATCAAAAGGCCGCCTGCTTTAACATGTGATTCAAATTTATCAAATGAAGGATTGTTCAGGACAATCGCTGTTGTTGGTCTTGTAACGAGTGGAGAGCCCACAGGTTCATCGCTAACAACTACTGCACAGTTTGCCGTTCCTCCTCGTTGTTCTGGTCCATAGGATGGAAGCCATGATACCCCTTTACCCTCTAACATGCCTGCATAGGTAATGAGCTGTCCCATTGACATGACACCTTGACCACCAAAACCAGCAATAATAATTTCTTCCAGCATTCTAAAATTCCCTCCCTATAGGAAAAGAAGACGGAGCCCCAATTATTTGGACACTTACCTTTTTAAAGCTGCCGTCACCTTCTTTTGTCATTTCACTATTCCATCTTGTTTTTGTAAACGCCAAGTGGATAAACAGGAACCATATTATCTTTTACCCAATCAAGCGATTCATTTGGATCAAGTCCCCAGTTTGTAGGGCAAGTTGATAAAACTTCAATCATCGAAAAACCTAATCCTAGTTTTTGGGCTTCAAATGCTTTACGGATTGCCTTTTTGGCCTTTTGAATATGTTGTACATCATGGGTGGAAACTCTTTCAATGTAGGCAGTACTATCAAGTGTTGACAGCATTTCACATACCCGAATCGGTGATCCTTGAACACTTGCGTCACGTCCAAACGGAGTAGTCGCTGTTTTTTGACCAATCAAGGTAGTTGGTGCCATCTGACCGCCTGTCATGCCATAAATTGCATTATTCACAAAAATAACGGTAATTTTTTCACCACGGGCAGCCGCATGGATAATTTCACTTATTCCAATGGAGGCAAGATCTCCATCCCCTTGATAAGTAAACACAAAGCGGTCAGGAAGAACTCGTTTCACGCCTGTCGCTACAGCGGGTGCGCGGCCATGTGCTGCTTGGGTCATATCACAATTAAAGTATTCATAAGACAAAACGGAACATCCAACAGATGCTACTCCAATCGTATCTTCCAAAATATCCATTTCTTCCAAAACTTCACCAACGAGGCGATGAATCACCCCATGTGTACATCCAGGGCAATAATGTGTCGGTTTATCCGTTAGTCCTTTTGTTTTTTGGAATACTGTTTTCATTGTCATACTTCGATCCCCCCAGCAACTGCCATAATCTTATGATATATTTCCTCTTGGGATGGGACGACTCCGCCATTCCTTCCAAAGAAGTCTACTGGTGCATGCCCATTAACAGCAAGTCTGACATCCTCAATCATTTGTCCGGCACTCATCTCAACGGAAATGTATGATTTCACTCGATCCCTTGTTTCAACAAATGGCTTTTCAGGGAATGGCCATAATGAAATCGGTCTAATCATCCCTACTTTTACGCCGTCCTGTCTAGCTTTATTGATTGCATTCATAGCAATTCTAGCAACAGTCCCAAATGCAACGATAATATAGTCGGCATCATCTGTTTTATACATTTCATAACGAACTTCATTTTTCTTCATTTCCACAATTTTTTCCTGCAAGTGCTTATTACGCTGTTCTAGTCCATCAGCATCAAGCTCTAATGATGTAATAATTTTAGGACCACCATCACCGCGAGTTCCTGTTGTTGCCCAGTTTTTCTCAGGTAATTCTTCTGATTTTGGATCTAAAAATTCTACTGGCTCCATCATTTGCCCAAGCATTCCATCCCCCATCAAGATAACAGGAGTCCGGTATCGGTCTGCAATATTAAAAGCATCCTGGGTCAAGTCAACAATTTCCTGCAAACTTGAAGGAGCTAAAACAGGTAAGAAATAATCCCCATGTCCTCCCCCTTTTGTTACCTGAAAATAGTCTGATTGGGCTGGCTGAATATTTCCAAGACCAGGACCACCACGGACAATATTACAAATAACTGCAGGAAGCTCTGAACCAACCAAATAAGAAATTCCCTCTTGTTTTAAGCTAAAGCCTGGACTTGAGGAAGAGGTCATTACTCTTGCACCTGTTCCTGCTGCACCATATACCATATTAATCGCAGCAATTTCACTTTCTGCCTGTAAAAATACTCCACCTACTTCAGGGAGCCTTCTTGCCATATAAGCAACCAATTCACTTTGCGGCGTAATCGGATAACCGAAAAAATATTTACAGCCAGCATGTACGGCCGCCTCAGCGATGACTTCATTTCCCTTCATTAACACTTTCCCCATCTATTACACTCCCTTTCAATCACACCATTTGTTCTTTCTTAACTGGACGAAATACAGTAATAACTGTATCAGGGCAGATTTGACCACATTTTGCACAGCTAATGCAGTTCTCCTGATCAATAACGGCTGCCGGACGATACCCTTTCCCATTTAAATAGTCTGCTAGAAAAATAACATTCGTCGGGCATACTTCTACACACAAGCTGCATGACTTGCATATTTCTTCGTTAAAAACTACTTTTTTCTCCAAAATTTCCGCCTCCTCATCATTCCCATGGTAGTTTCATAAATCTTTGAATCATCATTACTTCATGATTTTTCGCAAAATCAGCTATATCTTTCTCTAAATGAGATGCAACGCATGTATATAAAAGAGGAATCTGAAGGTCCTCAGCTACTAAACTGCTTAATTCAAAACCTCTTGTTATCTCATCAATCGTTGTGGCTGAACCGATATTCGAATTATTGATCAATCCAGTCACTTTTAATCGAGAAACCTTTTCAATTTCTTTCACCGTGTACATTGCGCCCTCCAATGTACTGACATAAGGGCGGTTCGCATTTAACACAAAATACATTTCAGGGTTCATATCTTTCCATTCATGATAATACTGCCCTAACGCAGTGGCACCATCCTTATCCCCGCCTGGATCGATAATAATCTTGTACCGAGAATCATGCAGAACACGGTAAATTTCACCGGAAACTATCGGCAAATCCGCCGCTGCCAAATTTCCCTTCGGAGAAATTAATTCAACATCGTTCTTTTCAAAAAGGCCTGCTGCTTCCCTTGAACGAAAATATGGATTAATGACATCCAAGTCATTAATGGCAACCTTTTCATATTTTTTTCTTTCCTTTAATGCCAAATTGATCGCAATCTCCGTTTTACCACTGCCAAAATGGCCTGATAATATTGTAATCCGATTATTCATAATAGTTCCTCCTTTCAAAAAAGGAATGTAAGCGTTTACAATATTTGTCTTCTTCATGCCAACGTTATCCAAAAA
>DATFAH010000260.1:0-4241 GCA_035254805.1 Caryophanales bacterium
CCATAATGTTTTCTTTGATTTATGTTGTTCCTTAACGTGGTTAAGGTGATGATAATCATATTTATTCAATTCATTTTCCTCCCTATTCATTAAAAATAAATACAATGTGATTATAGTGTAAAAAATAAGGAGTGTCAACTTTAATTGATAATATTGAATTGTAATTGAGAATGAAAATCATAGTTAAACCCAATATAATATGGAATCATCACTAATTAAGCTAATTATAAATAATAATTATTATCATCCAAGCTTATACTACTCTTTTAGTAGGAGTGCACGTGAAAAAGATAGTATCTCAAATTCATCTACTCAAGTATAGATACTCTATTAAAAGGAAATAGAATGAAAACTGCTTTTCCTTTAATATTTTTTTCTGAAATAAACGGATCTTTCCATAAACGACTGTCTAAAGAGTGTTCTCGATAATCTCCTAAAAACAAATATTCCCCATTAGGTACTTTAAACTTTCCAGTTCGATTATCTGGATACTTTACATATGGTTCGTCTAACTTATGTCCATTGATAAAAACGGAACCATTTTCTTTAATTTCAACTGAATCATTTGGTAACCCAATCACCCTTTTAACCATTGTTTCTTGAAATTCATTAGAGTAAAAAACTAAAATTTCGCCTCTTTTTATCTTATTAACATCATGAATTCTTGTAGTAATAATTCTGTCATTTGGTTTTATGGTGGGGTACATAGAGCCACTAGGAACTAAAATTTCAAAAAAAAGAAACTTATTAATGACAAATGCCATAATTGCCACAGTAACAATGAAGGGAATCCAATTTTTCAGTGATTTTTTAACAAAATTCATCGCATTGCCCCCTTATTTATAAAACGATTCCCCTCCACTTCATTTAGACTGGAGGGGAATCGTCAACTTTATTTTTTTGAATGCTCTTTATGATATTTAACCGCGAAAATTAAAGTTGTAGCAAACAGAATACCTGCTAAACTCCATGGAATTACTGGTAAAGATTCTGCACCTTTTTGACTTTCTTTATCATTAGATTTTTCACTTGTTTCTGTAGTTGCATGCTCGTCTCCTTGAGCAGCATGTTCGTCTTTCACTTGATGTTCGCCACCAGCTTCATCTTCTTCACCTTCTGCAAATTTGAAGAATTTAACGTAAGCTTCAATATATTCTCTTCCAGCCTCAACATTATTTACATCATAATCTTTTAAGGACATTACTTTATCAAATCGCTTTTGTAGTTCAGCCATATTTTCTTTTGGTACATATTTTTCTACAGGTGATAAATTTCCTACTTCAATACTCTTATCTGCTGCTGCAATTTTTTCATCGATTGGAGTTCCATAAGGTTTAACACCTGTATATGGTGCACCCTCACCTGCTCTGTGAATTCTTACTAGATTTTCGAACAAGTAATTATCAGCAAGTTCCTTTGCTTCAGGGCTTAAATTTCTAACCTTCATGGTTAAATCAAATATCCGGGTAACTTCTTTTTCACTATCTGCCCCAACCCACTTTAGAATATAGCTAGGATTATTGGATTCAATAGCCTTTTTTGCGTCTCCAATTGTAGGCCCTTCCATCGTGTCACAATGAGCACTTGCCATTGTAGGCACGATAGCAATGATGGCTAATGCCATTAATAGTGCACCAAAAAATTTTGGCTTTTTGATTTTTTTCATACAAATTGCCTCCTAATAAAATGTTACTCAAACTTTTTGTTTGATTGAGTATGTTTTTATATTAGAAAACAAATTTGTACTACATAGGGACTATTTGTGAACTTTTTTGTTCATTAACTTTAAATACAGTCTATGTTGAATAATATTGTTGGGTAGAATTTTAAAGATAAAATTATAGACCAATTAACATAGCCAATATCCAAGCAGAACCATAGTACATCATGAACTGTGCACCTGAACCTACTCCAAGAATCCGGTTTAACATTCCGCCTACAGATGCTACTGTAAATGTGACGAGTATCCCCGTTAATTGCCCTTCATAAAAAGCAATGACGCAAACAATGGCAATAAACATTCCAATAATTGCTTCTTGGCTAAGGTATTTCATGATAAAAACCGTCGCCTTGCGTGAATAATTCATGACTAATGGATATGCAATTAAAGATCCTATAATAAGTCCAATTGCGCCGTAAATAAGAAAATCTGTTGAAGACATAAGATGATGCAGGTTATGATCAACTGAAAATACAGGTGGTGCATTAAATAAAGCCGCAGCGGGGCCTAGTGCCACTGGACTTATTGGAATTCCAAATGCAACTAAAGGGATGATAGTTTCTGCTATAAAAGTAGCCTCAGTCACGCCATTCATAGCTGCAACAGAAGTCGTTGATCTTTTGTAAATGCCCTTAACGCGTGAACCTATCAAATCGCCCATTAAAGCTGTCATTGCTGTTGGGCTAAATGTGAAGGTAAAAGATGTTATAAGAGCTGATCCAATCGTAAACCATTTTTGTGGCTTGGTTAAAATACTCAATGGATTCGGAAAGTATCCAGTCCAAGATTTTATTTCAGGTGCTAGATTATACTCTTGGGGTTTTTCGCGAATAATAGTTTTTCTTGCACTTGAAGATAAACCGATTAAAATATCGGAAAACATTGGTCCAATAGCAATTCCTAAAAAGAAACTAATAGCTAAATGTTTTTGTAGAACTTGAAAACTTAACACATTTAATCCTTGTATAAAAAGAGCAAAGGGAATAATTAAAAGCACACTTACCCATTTCCCTTTAGAGAAATAAGCCACAATGACAGCAGCAAAAGCAAAAATAACACCTGAATAGGTTTTAAAAAATTCGGCAAATTGTCCAAGGAATTGAGCGAACAGAAGGGAAACCGGAAAGGCAATAAACGCTCCGATGATGCCTCCTGAGATCATTTTTTGCAAAGCAATATGTGGAACACCTAATTTTCTTAGTGGTTCAGTATGGTCAAGTAAAGGAACTGCCACGGTATCACCAGGGATTCCTAACAATGCTGTTGGAACGGCATGTGTTAAATGTTTAGAAATAACGGCTGCCATAAAAAATGAAAAGACCGCAACTGGTGGTGCTCCAAGTAAAATGACTAATAGTGTAAATGGAACCATCGTCGAGGTTTCATCAGAGCCAGAAACTAAACCAATTAAAGTAAATAAGACACCGCCAATAACAGCTAATAATATTGAAATAACTAAAACACTCATCTATTTATTTCCTTTCCCGTTTGGAATAAATATGTCTAAAATCTTTAAGTTCTCCATTTCTTTTTTAGTTACAGGGTCGTTCATGATAGCTTCAAATTCTTCTTCGGGGTCGACTTGTAAGTCTCTTAGAATCTCTTCACTATTTTTTCTAACAAGCTGAGATTCAATTAATGTTCTTTTTGGGCGGAAAAGAACGGCGCAAAGAATAAGTGCAATCACACATCCTGCAATTCCTAGTAATAAAGAATAAGAAGCAACCATTTTTTCATCTGCAATAGCAGGGAAAATCTTATTTCCAACTAAAAATCCTCCTAAGCCAAGCACAATGCTAATTGCGATGGAAATAATCAAATGAGTAGGAGCCACAGTATCTCCTAATATTTCTAAATAGTATGTTGGCGGATTAGGTTTACCATCTTTTCTCAATAAACACACTCCCTTTCTTAATCATTTTTTATTTCAAGAATACGGTCATACCGGACACCTTTTTCCTGACCATTTCCAAAATGTTTCCGTTCATTCGACAAAGTTGCATAAATCTTTTAAATTAATAGAGGTTGTTCAAAAAGCCCTGATTTTTCAATGAAAATGTATCTTTGTAAAAAGTGCTAAAAAAGAAGTGACAAAATAACCAAAAATATCATTTAGTGAGGTGAATTTCTATGAAAACGCAGTTAGAACTACTTCCCTACCCCTACTAGAATACATTTGGTATTGATGTTGATCTGGTTGATTATATCGATTTAGTAAATCATTAAATTGTGTTAAAAAAAATCAAATAATTATATAAGGCTAGCGAGTGTCCGCCTGTAGATCCAAGAACCTATTTAAGAATGTATTACCTCTAATTTACTCACCCGAAAATTCATCCTTCCGTCAACTTTGTTAAATCCAAGTAATTACGCTTGGCGCAAGTATATTGGTGCTTCCAACATAAAAGATGTTCCTATTACACAGTTGCATGGGTCAACTCCGTAAAACCGTAACACCAGAATCGTTCTATAAAATTTTGTTTGACCTTTTCCATCGAGTCTTAAAATTAGAAAGTTTCTT
>DATFAH010000261.1:0-2252 GCA_035254805.1 Caryophanales bacterium
TTATCCAAGAGCAAGTTGGAAAGCTTTTACAACCAGCAGCACTATTGAAACTAAAAGATAGAGACGAAGGGTTACCATACCAAAAGTTCTTCCTTTAGATGGAATAACTCTAGGCAGCTCAGATAACGGAGCCATTCTCCATGTCATCCGATCAAGTTTCACTTCCGTTTTTTCCTCTTTTTTATTTTTGCGAAGCAATTGAATTAACCCAGCAATTAGTAAGGTTGCAAGTAGAATAGAAGATAATACTTTAACCAGTAAATTAACATCAATAGTTGGGAATATCGTTGTTGTTGCAAGAATCAAAGAGAGCATTACTAAAATTCCAACAATGATCATGCTTAGAGCATTTTGCCAAGGCTTATTAACCCATGGACCCAGAATATGCTTGTCATTGCATAGTAAAACAAGAAAAACTGTAGCACTTGGCAACAATACACCGGCAAGGGCCTGCACCAAAATAGTCATAAGGCCTAAAGGTGCGTTAGGGATTAAAACAATCCCTGCAGCTAGAGCAATAATGATGATAAAAGTTGTATAGAATCCTTTTGCTTCACTCCATTTGCGATGCAAGGAATGATTTACCTTAAATACATCTCCATACGCATAAGAAGTTGATAATGTTAAGGCGGCTGCACCGATAATGGAAGAATTCAGCAAGACCACAGCAAAAATGTTTCCTGCACTAATACCGATTGTTTTACTCAAAGCATCGGCAACAGATGCACTATCCACAAAATGTCCGGCAAATGATGTTCCTTTAAATGCAAAAGCAGCAGTAATAATTAAAGCAGCTGCTCCTAGAACTACGAGGAATGAACCAATAATCGTATCTGCACGTTCGTAATTCATCCAACGCGGAGTAAGACGTTTATCAATAACATTGGATTGCTGAAAAAATAATTGCCAAGGGGCGATAGTGGTACCAACAATGCCAATGATTAGAAGCATTACATCTGAATTTAAGCCACCTTGAATATGCGGCGATAGAATATCGTTCATAATTGGTGCTGTTAAAGGATGGCTCATAAATGCCAATGGAATAACAATTAGGTTGGTAATGATACAAATGTACATAAACTGTTCCCAACGCCGAAAACTGCCGGTTACGGTAAAACTGATTAACAACAGTGCAGCAGCAGGTACTGAGATATAAGGTTTAACCCCTAAATGGCTCATCGCCATACTTATTCCAATAAACTCCGTTACTATGGTTAAGAAATTTACTAAAAATAAATCTCCGACAGAAAACCATCCCCAAAAGCGGCCAAATCTTTTAAAAATAAGCTGGGCATGACCCACCCCTGTTACTAATCCTAAACGAACCACCATTTCTTGAGAAACGATTAAAACAGGAATCAATAATAGAAGAACCCACAATAGACTAGTCCCATAGTTTTGCCCTGCTTGTGTATAGGTTGCTACACCACCTGCATCATTATCTCCAACCATAACGATTAATCCCGGACCCATAACGGCAAGAAGTGTACGAAGACGAGCACCCCATGTTTTCCTTGGAGCAAGATCATGTTGACGGATAGTTCCAAATGCTCCCTTAATATCCCCTTGATGGGCGCTATCAAGGACGGCTGAATGAGTTAAAAAATTAGCTTGATTTTTCATAGTTTTTTCCCCCTTACTAACCTTGGGCGGGGGCTATCAATCTATATTTTATAGAGAGTGATAGGTCGCTCGAGGCTTTTTTCCTTTTAATATTGTGACTGTATTGAAGTAAATTAGATAATTACATACCAGATAGGGACTACTATCACTGCTACCTCCCACGGGCTATCACCTCCAAAAAAGTTTTTCTTTGTGCGCTGCTTACAAAAATACTAAAAACCCCCCTATATTGCATAGGGGGGTGAAAAAAATCGCACAGAAAAAACACGACATTACTCACAATCCCCCATGTTGAGCTTTGGCACTGCACAACGTAGAGTTCATGAACTCAGCCACCTTATGTAAAGCCTTAATCCGGCAATACCTGTTCTACCCATTGGCGTCTTTCGACGTTTCCGGGCAGTGGCCTGTGTTTGTACAGACGCCTCACCTAACGAGAATTAGAGAGATATTTAGTTGGAATTTCTTAACACTCCTACTATTCTATTATCCAGATCATCAAAAGTCAATTATTTTCTTAACTGCACTAATTGTCTGAATACAATTTTAGTCCTTTCAATCAGTGCTCTTTATGTTCTTTTATGAAATTTCCATATTTAACATTTCGTCAATTTGTTTAATCAATCTAT
>DATFAH010000262.1:0-2019 GCA_035254805.1 Caryophanales bacterium
TCAATTAATTCCCAAAAAATGTACCTACCCAAAACCTTCAAATCTAAAAGTGATGGAAGGTTTTGTTTTATTTTTATCGATGTTCCATTTCAGGTTGTAGTTCAATTTCGTTTGAAAATTAACAGAAAAAAGGAGAGGTTGTAATGAAGATAAGCAAACAAAATGCAAAACATTACATATGGGGGGATCAGTGTGATGGCTGGCATTTAGTCAAAAATAAAGATTTAAGTGTCATTCATGAGCTAATGCCTGCTAACACCTCAGAAGTAAGACATTATCATCAAAAAGCACGGCAATTTTTCTTTATTTTATCTGGTACTGCCACTTTAGAAATGAATGGCGTACGCTTCACCATAACTCCTCTTGAAGGGATAAGGTGCCACCTTTAATTCCACACCAAATGATGAATGAATCAAATGAAGATGTGGAGTTTTTAGTAATATCGCAACCTACTAGTAAAGGTGATAGGATGGAAACCCCTAAATAAATTTTTCGGACAACTTAAACTCGCTGCAAATGTTGTGATAAAAAGCAGATCAATAGGAAACTTTATTATCAAACGATCTGTTAGGTGAGTGTAATGAAAACTATAAAGCCATTTTACCTCCCAGTCATTATCAAATTTTGGATTTGTCATGCCTTTGCGTTTTTATGGTTTCTTTTTTCTGTCTATCTTTCATTTCCTTGGATCAAAGATTTAGGAAATATCATCGGAATGGTTCCAACTATTTTCATTATCGGTGCAATCGCCTATTTACCTGGATATTTGAATGCATTTATGATTGTAAGTCTTCTCTTTGATAAACAACCAACATTTAAGGTACACCATCCTACCGATGCCCTCACTATTTTGATTTCTTGCAAAAATGAAGAAAAAGGAATAAGCGAAACAATTAAATATATAGCTCAGCAAGATTACGAAGGCAAACTAAAAGTCATTGTAATTGATAATGCTTCAACAGACGAAACAAGTGCCCAGGCATTGAAAGCAGGTCAAGATTATCAGCTTGATTTAAAGGTGATTTATGAAGAAAAGCCCGGTAAAAATTTTGCGCTTAATCGGGCTTTGGCAATGGTGGATACCCCATTTGTGATTACCCTTGATGCGGATACGATCTTAACCAGTTCTGCCGTTCGGCTGCTTGTCTGCAGATTATTATCAGCGCCGAAAGAAATTTGTGCGGTAGCAGGGGCTGTACTTGTGCGCAATAGCCGCAAAAATTTTTGGACGAAAATTCAAGAGTGGGACTATTTTTTAGGTATTGCTTCGATCAAAAGACTGCAAGGCTTTTACCAAGGAACATTAGTAGCACAAGGAGCTTTTAGTTTATATAAAACGGAAACACTTTTAAAAATCGGCGGTTGGGAAGATGCGATAGGAGAAGACATTGTCCTGACGTGGCAAATGTTAAAAATAAATTGTAAAGTGTATTTTGAACCACTTGCGGTTGCTTTCACGGATGTTCCTGAAACATTTGTTCATTTTGCACGACAAAGGAGCAGATGGGCAAGAGGGATGATCGAAGCATTTAAACGCGTGAAGCCTTGGAAGCAGCCTACTGTTTTTACTCGCTTTCTGACAGGAACAAATCTTATTTTTCCATATTTAGATTTTGTCTACACCTTTATTTGGATTCCAGGATTGATCCTTGCGATTTTCGGCTATTATTACATCGTTGGTGCGGCATTTCTTTTTGTGTTACCATTGGCGTTTATTTCTAACTATGTCATGTACCAATTTCAACGCAGAGTCTTCCAATCATTAGGTTTAAAAATTCGAAAAAACATTTTCGGTTTCTTTGCTTACGTGTTAACCTATCAAATGTTCATGTCTCCGATCTCTGTTTGGGGATATACACAGGAATTTTTCCATTTAAAAAGAGTATGGAAGTAGGATAAAATATCGACATCCTCCGCTAGAACGCCGGGGGATGTCTTATTGGTTAACGATTCCTGTATTTTTTCATAATAAATACACATATCCATATCGCGCCTCCGGTTACGAGAGAAGCCCACCAA
>DATFAH010000263.1:0-6472 GCA_035254805.1 Caryophanales bacterium
AAGAATCTTGTGGAATTCATTAATGCTGAAAAAAATATAATTATATATGGTCATCATATGAAGGATGCAACCATGTTCGGTGATTTAGAGCTGTACAAAGATGGTAAGTTTTTTAAAGATAATCCGATTATTACCTTTGACGTATTTCCGCAGCAATATAAATGGCAAGTCTTTTCGGCATATGTAACAAATACAGACTTTGACTATCTTAAAACTGATTTTAAAAATGATATAGAGTTTAATGAATTTATAAAAACTATAAAGAAAAAATCACAGTATCTAAATGATACAATTCCAAATTCAAACGATGTAATTCTAACACTATCAACTTGTAGTTATGAATTTAAAGATGCAAGATTTGTAGTACACTTCAAATTAATAAAATGAGTTTTCAAAAAAATCGTAAGTTTCAAACTATTCTCACCAAAGGTAAATCGATGTTGACTTATTGTAGGGAGATGGCCCGAAGTGCGCTAGTTGATAGGCCGCTTGCGCTAGACGGCAATAAACTTAATTGAAGTTAGCAACAGGTTAGTATTTTATCATTTCCTCAACAATAAGAAATAGCATTACCTTTTACCCTTTTCGAAGAAACGGTGTAGTTTATGTTTGGGAGAAATAACTCTCTCTTCTTTGGGCTGTATATTTTTCAAAACATACTCATCTCGAATCACACTACGTTGAAATTCAATTTGTTCTGATTTCGTCTCTGTTTGCGATTGTTTGCACATTGGCTAAACCCTCTTTTCGTTGAAAATAACCGAGTTCCGGTAAATTTTTTTTGGTTGCCTTTATCGTAATCTTTTTCACTTACTTAATTTTCTAACCTTCATAGATAAACCAAACATCTGGTTGATTTCTTTCTCATCATTTGGCTAAAACCCACTTTTGACTACTCAATTTAATTTTTTTTGATTGAGCATATTTTTATATTAGTTAAAAAATTTGTACTACATAGGGACTATTTGTGAATTTTTTTGTTCGTAAGTTTTAAATATTGGCTATATTAAATTATTTTATTTTTGACATCCGCATTTTTAGCTACTCTGATCACAATAATGTGAGCCAATTTCTCGCTTTAACTCTGGAAATCTGAAGGTATTGACATAGAGCTTTATAGAGGTATGATTTTGATCGAAGATTTCCTAAGATTATCATTTGGATTGTTTCTTCAAAGAAATTTCACAATATTTATTAAAAATAGCCCCTACGAGTCATATTAAGAAATTCCATTTTTTATTAAGTTATAATGGTAGTTTGATAAATTACATAGTCACATTTTTTAAGTAGTAAAAGATTCTTTTTAAGTTAAGGCAATTATCTAACGGGTTGAAATTAGGAGGAATTATTTAAAATGAAAATTCTTGCTCAAATCATCCTATTTGTAGGGATTTTGAGTTTACTTGGAGGATTGAATGTATCCGCTAATCAATCTCTTCAAGCAAAAATTGATGCGACTCGGGAAGGTGGTACTTTAAAAATAAAAAAAGGTATTTACCATGAAACAGTTATTTTAGATAAATCCATTACATTTGAAGGAGAAAGCGGGGTCATTTTTAAGGTCCGTTCAGCTAAACCGGCAATTAAGATTACTGGAAAAAACATAACCATTAAGGGAATAAAGATAGAAAGTTTCAGAAAGACAAAAAACACGCCCACAATTTATATAAATGGCAGTAACAATAGAGTTGAAAATATTACGATTGATTCTGAAAACACAGGAATTAAAGTAGAAAATGCCAATCACACAAACTTTCATAATATTAAAATTACAGGGCTTGGAAAAGGGAATGGATTTGATTTGTGGCAATCGACACATAACACATTTAGCAAAATCATTCTGGACCATGTTCAAGATGGATTTTATCTAGAGAACAGTAATAGTAATTCATTTATTCAAAATAGAATTAATGACTCCCGATACGGAATTCACGTGATGTTTTCCAACGATATTACGATCAAAAATAATGTATCAACACGAAATTATTCTGGTGCAATGGTAATGGGCACTCGGAAATCTGTAATTGAACATAATTATTTTACTGATAATAATCAAAATGTAAATTCTCAAGGACTCCTAGTTTATGATGTTCACGAATCTACCATTAAAAATAATTATATTTCACAAAATAGAGTTGGCCTGTATATGGATAATGCCAGTGGAAATTCAATTCGACATAACAAATTTGTTTCCAACTTTGTGGGTGCTCAATTAAGTAATTTCAAAAATAATTTTCTAAACAACAATTCGTTTATAGGCAATGTCAACGAAATGCAGGCAAATGATGGATTCAATAATCATATTAAAAGAAATTATTGGGATGCAGCAATGACGCTTGATACAAATGGAGATGGAATAAGTGAATTGCCTTATAAGATAGATCCATATTTCCTTAATATTACAAGTGAAACACCCCCATACCAATTGTTTTTTCAGAATCCAGGGATGTTATTATTACAAAAAATGTTAAAAAGTTCAAATCATTTGATTGTAACAGATAAAGAACCATTAATGAATAATGCTTTAAAGACATATGACCGTACCGAATCACAACAAACAAACAGTTGGATAATGAGCTTATTCATGATATTCTGCAGTTTATTTATTATTTATTTAGGGAGGAAAAAAAGATGAGGCTCAATTCTTTTAAACTATTTTTTATAACTATCATTGGATTATTAGTTATTACAGGATGTGGAAAAAAAGAGTATAAACCAGTTGCTATTAATGAAAAAACAGATAAATGCGATGTATGCCATATGCAAGTAAAAGATAACCAATTTGCTACTGAAATTATTCTTGAAAACGGAAAATCCTTTGTGTTTGATGATATAGGTTGTATGTATAAATGGATGAAGAAAAATAAAGATAAAAAAATTGCCAATTCATATGTGAAAGACTTTCAAACAAAGGAATGGATTGAACTAGAGAAAGCTTCCTTTGTTTACAACAAACCAATTAGAACTCCAATGGCTTACAATGTACTATCATTTGCAAATAAAAAAGATGCCCAAACATACATTGACCAAAAAGGCGGAAAACTATTAAGTTATAAGGATCTTTCGCAACATTCATGGGAACGAAATAAAGAAATGGTAAAAGAAATGAAGGAAAAAATGAAACAAATGAAAATGGGTGATGGAATGAAGAAAGATAGTGGTATGAATATGGATATGAATTAATCCAACTAAAAAAGATTAGATATGCTTGAGGAGACAGTCAATCAGATTGTCTTTTTTTGAAAGGGTGTTAGAATGAAAAGCTTATGGTTCTCTGAATGGAAGACAATGACGAGACAACGTTCCTATTTTACTTTTTTAGTCCTTTGGATCGTAGTGTTTTCTCTTCTATTTTTACTAGAAAGGAATAATTCAGGCATTTCGGGTTTTACCAATATAACCGGAACCATTGTGAATATCATCCTTTATTTATTACCTCTCTTTATGATGATTATTGGTTCTTTTTCGATTACCTCTGAAATGGAGAATGGACAATGGCATCTATTATGTACCTATCCTATTAGTATTTCTTCCTATTTACTTGGAAAACTTGGAGGGATTTTTACATCCCAATCGGTTGTATTTACTTTCAGCTTTGGATTAAGCATGGCAATTGGTCTGTTAGCTGGCATTCACTTTTCTGTAAAATGGTTACTTGAAATTTATCTCTTTTCAATCCTTCTTATCTATATTTTTCTTATGTTTGGGATTTTTCTCGGCACTTTAGTACAAACAAGATGGAAGGCATTAACAGCAACTGTCGCAATCTGGTTTTTCTTTATCATGATTTGGCCTACTGCTTTAATAGCTGTCTTAGGATTAGTTCCTTATCCAATGATTGAAACCTTCATGAAAATTGCCATGGTGCTAAATCCAGCTGAGTTTCTACGGATATTTTTGATTACAAAATGGGACAGTGGTTCCATATTGGGGCAATCCTATGATTCAATTGTTCAATTATACCAATCAAGTGCCGGGTGGTTAATTCTTATTTTTTACCTTGTCGCCTATGAACTGATACTGTTTACTCTTTCTATTTTATGTTTAAGGAGAAGTCGAAACAAATGACAACTTGTCTTGAAATCAAACATGTATCGAAAAAATTTAAAACGAAAACGGCCCTCAAACCATTTTCATTAACAGCAGATTCCGGAGAATGTATTGTACTTTGCGGTGGAAATGGCGCAGGAAGAAGTACTTTGCTTCATATTATTGCAGGCATCTCTATCCCAGTGAAGGCACCGTTCTATAACTATAAAAACATCTAAAATAGCAATGCAATTGAATTAAATTGCATTGCTATTTTTATTTATATTTTAATGTTTTCTTAAATTCCAGTTTTGTTCAGCAGGAAAATGCATGATGATTATTTTCTCTTACTTATTACGTTGTTTATAGCGAACCAAGCGAATCGCATTTAGGATAACGATGAGAACACTTAGTTCATGAATTAGCATACCTGAAGCTAAGAATACTTTACCGACTAGTACTCCAACTAAGAGCAAACTGACAGCCACAATTGCAAAAAACATATTTTGTTTCATATTTCGTATGGTTGCTTTTGCTAATGAATAGGCGTAAGGAATTCGGTTTAATTTATCACCCATTAAGACAACATCAGCTGTTTCCATGGCTACATCAGTACCTGCAGCTCCCATCGCTAACCCTACATCTGCTAGAGCAATTGCTGGTGCATCATTAATACCGTCTCCAACCATTGCTACACGATATCCTTCGCTTTGCAGTCGTTTAACATGATTTACTTTATCTTCTGGAAGCATTTCTGCAAAAACAGTGTCTATTCCAAGTTGTGCTGCAACTTTCTCAGCCGTATGCTTGTTATCCCCTGTCAACATAATTGTTTGTTTCACACCAGCAGCTTTCAACTGACGAATTGTGTCCACTGCTTCTTGGCGCACCTGATCGGCAATAGAGATAATCCCAGCAACTTTATTATTCACTCCAACAAAAATTGCTGTATTTCCATTTTTCTCTTCTTGAATAGCATATTGATCATCCGACATATCAAGTGAGATATTATTTTTACTTAAGAGCTTGCGGTTTCCAATAACGACTTTATGTGTAGCAACTGTTGCATATAGACCATGTCCTTTTTCTACTGTGAAATCAGTCGCTTCATTTGTTAAAGAAATCCCTCTATCTTTAGCTGCTTTTACAATTGTTTGACCAAGGTGATGTTCAGAAATAAGCTCAGCTTCTGCAGCAATTTTCAATAAATCTTCCTCATCCATGCCAAACGACTTAATATTCGTTACAGAAGGTTTTCCTTCGGTTAATGTTCCTGTTTTATCAAACACAACAGCATTAATTTTCGCAAAGTTCTCCATCACCTCGCCACCTTTTATCAAGGTGCCGTTCCTTGCCCCATTTCCAATTCCAGCAACTAGTGAAACTGGTGCAGAAATAACAAGTGCTCCAGGACATGCGATTACTAGAAATGTGATAGCAAGTTCAATATTTCGTGTGATGATAAAAACTATTATAGATAAAATAATAACGGCTGGTGTATACACGTTTGCAAATCGTTCTAAAAACTTTTGTGTTTTTGCTTTTGCTTCTTGCGCTTCTTCTACTAATTCAATAATCTTGGCAAATGCCGTGTCATCACCGACTTTTTGAGCCTCTACTTCAATATAGCCATTATCAATTATCGTTCCACTGAATACATGATCATCTATATTTTTAGCGGCTGGTACAGATTCACCAGTAATCGTAGCTTCATTAATAAATGCTTTACCAGATACAATTTTTCCATCAACCGCTATTTTTTCACCTGATTGAATTAAAACACGATCCCCTTGTTTAATTTCTTCTACAGGTAATATAATTCTTTCTCCATCTTTCAAAACAGTTGCTTCAAGTGGTGCCATATCTATTAATGTTTTCAAAGAAGAACGTGTTTTTTCCAATGTCCGAGCTTCGAGATAAGCACCGAATACGAATAGGAATGTAACTGCTGCTGACTCGACATATTCGCCAATCATTAAGGCACCAATAACCGCAATGGTTACGAGAAGTTCAATACTGAAGGCTTTCATTCTTGCTGATTGTATTGCTTTATTAGCGATTGACCAACCTGAAATAAATGTGGCGATTATTAGTGCAGAATTTTTCAAAATGTCTAAATTCATCCAATGCATTACAAGTGAGATAAGTAATAAAACTCCAGAAATAATGACAATATGAATCTTTTTCATTTTACCCATTTGAAATACACCTTTTTCTTAAGGGCTACTCAAATTATTGAGCAGCCCTATTTTTTATAAAGTTTTAGATAATACAGGATAACCTAATTTTTCAATTGTTTCTTGTAATTCTTCACTTTTAACTTGATCATCATTAAAGCTAATTTTTACTTTACTGGAGCTAAATAAAACCTTTGCATCCTGGACTCCATCCATCTTTCCAAGGGTGCCTTCAATTTTTTTAATACATGAAGGACATGTTAACG
>DATFAH010000264.1:0-10555 GCA_035254805.1 Caryophanales bacterium
ATTCATTTAAGTATATTTATCGGTTAAATTTAGAAATACAATCTCACTATCGTCGCATAAATATTAATGGAATTTTCAGTTTTTTTACTTTGTCTTTTTAGAGTAAAAAAGAAGATGATCAAATATAGGTAGTAAACATCCATTTTTTTACTATAACCTTTGACGAGTGTAACTGGGACGTTGAAAGCCTTATGGGACGGTATTTCCTTCAATTTTTCGCAACCAAATGTATGCGGATTTCCATAAAGATGCTTTCAAATAACGATTAATTTGTAAGTAATTCCGTTTGCTATTTGTGTTTGGCTGAGCTAATACATTCAAACAATACACGATCATCGCAATATACACTTGATTATGCACAGCTTGTTCAGATACAAAAGATTAAAACTATTAATTTTACTTATACCATAACACATCATATACTTCGACCAACGACAAATAGTAGAAAGGTTGATGAATATGTTGCATGCAGATGGAGAAGAAATTCTCAATGAGATCCAAACAAGTCCTTCGGTTCTTATAGATTGTTGGGCTCCATGGTGCCCGCCATGCCGGATGATTGAACCTCTCCTTGAAGAAATTCAGCAAGAATTCTCCTTAAAAGTAGTAAAAGTAAACGGAGATAATAATGAGGAATTTTTAAGTATGTTTCAGGTTCTGGGATTACCTACCTTATTGCTTTTTCAAAAAGGCCAGCTTGTAGAAAGAATAACTGGTTTTCAACCTAAAGCTATGCTAGTCAAGTCATTACAAAAATATGGCTTGGTTGAATAAGGAGAGTTATAGAGCAGGAATTGTAACAAGTTCCTGCTCTGGGTGGGTTGCATTTTTAAAAAAAGCTGCCTGACCTCCGGTATTTTACAGCTTGACCATACTGGGGGCAAGGCACGCCTATATAGACTACCTAATCCATTTGTTTTGATAACTTACAATAGAGCTATATTCTTCCTTTAAGAGGTGGGATAATCGGATATATATTGGAATCAATTCTTGATACATTTCTACATTCGCTTGTACTGGTTTATGAACATACGTTGATCCAACTAAATCCGACATAATGGAAAAGTCCTCGATTTCTCCTAGAGCATACATTCCTAATACGACTGCTCCTAAACAAGAACTTTCAAAACTCTCTGGTACCACGACCTCCATATTGAAAATATCCGCCATCATTTGTCGCCAAAGTTCAGATCTGGCAAACCCCCCGGTTGCTTGAATTTTAATCGGGTGGCCAATCACTTCTTGAAGGGTTAAAAAGACAGTATAAAGATTGAAAATGACTCCTTCTAAGGCGGCTCTAATCATATGTTCACGTTTATGATGCAGACTAAGCCCAAAAAAGGATCCCCGTGCATCTGCATTCCAAAGTGGTGCTCGTTCTCCGGCAAGATAGGGATGAAATATCAAACCATCAGATCCTGGAGGAACCTGTGCTGCAAGATTGGTCAATAATTGATAAGGATCTACACTTAGACGATTAGCCATTTCTACTTCAGAAAGTGAAAGCTCATCACGAACCCAGCGAAAAGCAATTCCTCCATTATTCACCGGCCCCCCTACGGCCCAATGATGATCGGTTAAGGCATAACAAAAAATTCGCCCTTTTGGATCCGTGACCGGTTTATCAATTATGGTCCTAATAGCTCCGCTTGTCCCTATGGTAATTGCCACAACTCCAGGTTCAATCGCATTTACCCCCAGATTGGATAAAACTCCATCACTGGCACCCACTACAAAAAGAGTTTCAGCAGATAAGCCCATTTCAGCAATATCATTTTCAACTGCACCTGTTAAATAATAGGTTGTTGGCACTGGCTTTGAAAGATGGTCCACCGTTATACCAGCAACTTGGAGGGCTTCTCCATCCCACTCTAGTTTTTCCAGGTTAAATAATCCCATTGCAGATGCGATGGAATAGTCAACAATATATTGACCAAAAAGTTTATAGAAAATATATTCTTTTATTCCAATGACTTTTTTTGTTTGCATGAAAATTTCCTTATGCTCAGTACGGAGCCAATGAATTTTTGCCAGTGGTGACATGGGATGAATAGGAGTCCCCGTTCTTCTATAAATCTCTAATCCATTCATTTCATTTTTTATTTTGTCTGCGGATTTTACAGCCCTATTGTCCGCCCATGTTATGCATTTTGTCAAAGGACTCCCAAATTCATCCATTGCAATAAGGCTGTGCATCGCGGAACTAAAAGAAATTAAAGCGATATCATCAGAATTTATTCCTACTGTTAAAACTACCTGCCTAATGGCCCTTGTTACGGCCTGGAAGATTTCTTCAGGATCTTGCTCAGCAATGGATGGAGATGGACTGTATAATGGATATTCAACATGATGCATGTTGACCAAGGTTCCGTCTTTTTTGAACAATACAGCTTTTGTACTTGTCGTACCAATGTCAACACCCAGATAAAATAATTTTCCTGTCATAATTTCATCCTTCCAAAAGGTCCATATTAAACTTCCAAGACATTCTGCTAATATTGGCTCCTATTAAACTAAGAAACCATCCATATCGGCTTTGCCCCTGGGATGGTTCGATAGTATATAACGACAATTCTGCTAAAGTTAAAAGGTTGTATTTCTCCCTCAATTTCCACGAGCTGCTGTTACTGCTTCAACATACGCAGCAGCATTTTTGACAATCGATTGATAATTTCTTGATTCCAAAGCCTTCATATCTATCAAATTTCCACCGATTCCGACCGCGGCTGCTCCTGCTTTAATATACGATTCAATATTATCCAATTTTATACCGCCTGTTGGTATGATTGGAATATGTGGAAATGGTGCTTTAACATCTTTAATATATTTTGCTCCAAATTGACCTGCTGGGAAAAGTTTTACTGCGTCTGCCCCCCATTCAATTGCCGTAATCATTTCTGTAGGGGTCATAACTCCTGGAATGGCAATCCTCCCATATCGAAGAGTTGTTCGAATTACCTCTTGTGAGAGACTAGGGCTAAAAATGAAATCAGCTCCCGCTCCAATTGATAATCTAGCAGAATCACTATCTAAGACTGTCCCCGCTCCAATGAGTGCTTGATTAGTGAATCGCTTTGAAAGATTTTCAATTGAACGATAAGCATGATGAGAATCTACCGTTATTTCAAGTGCGGTAATTCCCCCTTCAATAAGGTTTTCCGCAACCTCTTCAATTGCCCATTCAGGCACTCTACGTACGACGGCAATAATACCACTCTCTACAAGCTTTTGAAGCAACTGAACTTTAGGTAACATGGATACAACTCACCTCTTCCTACTCTTATCTTAAGATTTCTTCATTTTGATTAGGATCTATTTGGGACCAATAAGGATATCCTTCCACATCACCTGGAACCGTTACTGCATATGCCCCAATTCGATTCCCAAGCCTGACGGCATCTTGATAGGACCAGCCGCGGAGAATTCCGGATATGAAGCCAGCTGCAAATCCATCACCGGCACCCACAGTATCTACTACATGGTCTACCTTATACCCATTCACAAATCCTTGCTCAATCCCATTCTGATAGAAGGCACCTAAAGCTCCCATTTTCACCACAACGGCACCTGTTCCGTTTTGAATTAAGCATTTTGAAATTTTTTCAGGAGTTTTTTCTCCTGTTAAAATAATTCCTTCCTCAATTCCCGGCAAAACGATATCACATTTACTGGCAATTTCCATAAGTATCTTTCGAGCGTATTCCTTCGAACATAGCTTAAGCCTAATATTAGGATCAAAAACTACCCTCACTTTGTTTCTTTTTGCTATTTCTATAGCCTTTTCTGTAAGTTCCTTGCACGATTGGCTAAGTACAGGGGTAATTCCTGTAATATGCAGAATCTTTGCTTTGCAAATATCACTTTCTTTTATATCTGCTGGCCCCATTCCGCTTGCCGCTGAATCATGCCGGTAATAATAAACTTTGGGATCCCCAAAATGAAAGGTTTCTTTAAAAAATAATCCTGTTGACCTGGAATCATCAAATGTAACCGAACTTGTATCTACCCCTTCGCCTCTGATAAAATTCCGAATATATAGCCCAAATTCATCGTTTCCCAGTCTGCTTATCCAACTGACATCATGCCCTAGCCTTGCAAGCGCAATCGCTACATTTGATTCAGCTCCGCCGACTTTCTTTTCAAATTCCTGAACGTAGCGAAGTGGACCCCTTCTTGAAGGATGAAACAGTACCATTGATTCACCGAATGTTATTACATCCATTACCGTTTACCTCCTCATGATTACCACTCTGCCACGCTGCCATCCTCATTCCGCCAAATAGGGTTTTTCCAATTATGACTAATATCAGCCATTTTCTTTACATGATCTTCATCCACATCTATCCCAAGCCCTGGCCCATTAAGAATTTTTACATATCCATTTTCATAGTGAAAAACAGAATGGTCCTTGACGTAATCCAATAGGTCACTGCCCTTGTTATAGTGAATTCCTAAGCTTTGTTCTTGAATGATTGCATTTGGTGTACAGGCATCAAGCTGCAAGCAAGCCGCAAGAGCAATCGGCCCAAGTGGGCAGTGAGGAGCTACGGCAACATCAAATGCCTCTGCCATTGCTGCAATTTTCTTCACTTCTAAAATTCCCCCAGCATGTGAGAGATCTGGTTGAATGATATCAACATAGCCATCCATCAAAATCTGTTTGAATCCCCACCTCGTGAATTGCCTCTCACCGGTAGCAATTGGAGTCGTAGTATGTCGAGCGATTTCACGTAAAGCTTCATTATTTTCAGGAAGGACAGGCTCTTCAATAAACATTGGCTTATAAGGATCGAGTTCTTTCACAAGAATTTTTGCCATTGTTTTATGGACACGTCCATGAAAGTCAATTCCAATCCCGACATCCTTTCCTACTACTTCTCGAACAGCTGCAATCCGATTAATAACAGCCTCTACTCTAGAAGCGGTATCAATATAATTCAATTCTTCCGTTGCATTCATTTTTAAAGCGGTAAAACCACCCTCTATTTTTTCTTTTGCAGCAATTGCTACATCACTAGGTCGATCTCCACCTATCCAGGAATAAACCCGTATTTTATCACGGGCAGCTCCGCCAAGCATTTCATATACGGGCATATTATAGAATTTTCCTTTAATATCCCATAGTGCCTGTTCTATTCCAGAAATTGCACTCGTCATAATTGGACCGCCCCGATAAAAACCACCTCTATAGAGCACTTGAAAATGGTCTTCGATGCGCAGTGGATCTTTTCCAATTAAATATTCGCTAAGTTCATTCACACAAGCCTCCACCGTGCTAGCCCTGCCTTCAACAATCGGCTCACCCCAACCGTAGATCCCACTATCCGTATCAATTTTTAAAAATAGCCAGCGTGGCGGTACTTTATATAATGATAATTTTGTTATTTTCATAGATTCTTCCTCCGCAACTGCAGTTTCTATTACTGTTTTTAACCTTTTACACTTCCACCTGTTAATCCCGCGATAATATATCTTTGTGCTAGAAGTGCTAAAATAAGAACCGGAGCTGTGATAATAACAGAAGCCGCCATTAGGCCTCCCCAGTTAATATCCGAGTAAGAAATAAAATTAAAAATGGCAATCGGCAATGTCTTCGTTTTATCTCCAGCAAGAATTAATGAAAACATAAAATTGTTCCAAGAAAAGATAAATGCAAGAATAGAAGATGTAATGATTCCTGGTCCAGAAATAGGAAGCATTACTCTTATAAATGCACCTGGTATCGTACATCCATCCACACGGGCTGATTCTTCAAGCTCCAGCGGGAGTCCCTCAAAGAATGGAATCATGACCCAGATTATGAAAGGCATCGTCACAAGCATATGGCTCAGAATAAGTGCCGTGTAGGTATCAATCATTTGCAGTTTTGAAAAAATAATAAACCATGGGATTAAAAAAGAAATCCCAGGCACAATCCTTGCTACAAGAATTAATAATCCAAGCCCTTGTTGCTTATGTCTGGCAATCGAATATGCTGCGGGCAATCCAAGAATTAATCCTAATAAGGTTGAGCCCATACCAACGATAAAACTATTAATGATAAAAGTAAGAAATGAGTATTCTTTAAAAATACTTTTATAATTATCAAAATTTGCCGTTATATCAAAAATTTTAGAAGTATTTAAGATTTGTACTTGTGTTTTAAACGAAGCCAGAATCATCCACAGAAATGGCAGCAAAAATACAAACAGGGCAAGGTAGACACCGATATGAGTGAAAGTAACTTTTACCTTCTTATGTTTTTTTATGCTCATAAGTTGACACCAGCTCTCTTCCTCAATAGAATAGTAAAAATACTAATGGAAAGAACGATCACGAAAAATATCATTAGTAATGCGGAAGCCTGACCAATTTTAAAATATTGAAATCCCAACACGTATCCATATATATTGATTGTCTGTGAGGATGTACCTGGTCCTCCTTGTGTTGTTGCATAGATGATATCGAATGTTTTTAAAGCATCAATCATTCTTAGTAAAATGGCAGAGTATAAGGTTGGCTTTAATAGTGGAAGGGTAATTTTTCTAAAAATTTGCCATGTGGATGCTCCATCGATCATTGCAGCTTCAAAAGGGTCTTTCGGTAAAGATACGAGACCAGCAAGTACAATGAGGGCAATCATGGGAGTCCATTCCCAAACGTCAATGACAATTAAGGAAGGCATTACAAGGTCTTGTGAAGTTAGCCATTCTTGTACAGGTAAACCTAATTTTTGTAAAAATACATTTGCAATACCAATATTCGGTTCATAAATGAGAACCCATATTAAACCGACCGCGACAGGTGTCGCAACCATCGGCAATAAAAATAGTGTTTTTACTATACCTTTCCCAACAATATGTTGGTTCATTAAAATAGCCAGCCCTACTCCCAAAACCGTCTCCGTTGCAACTGCTGCAATCGTAAAGTAAAACATCAACCACAATGATTTGATGAACAATTCATCTTGAAATAAATTTTTATAGTTTTCCAATGCTACCCATACAGGTGGATCAATGTTAGACATACTCCACTCATGGAAACTAAGCCAAAGTGTATATCCTACAGGCATGACCATCATAAGCCCAACAAAAATTACAGCTGGCATTGTAAACACCCATTTTATGTGACGATCTATCCAATTTGACATGCCTTTCTCCTCCTTACTGACGAAAATTGGATACCAATACAAACGGCTTTCGAGTGCATCCGTCTATTTACCCCGGATTGCTAACCGAAAGCCGTTAAAGAATATTGGCTAGCTAGTCTTCCTTATTTCTCACCATCAATAATTGTTTGGAATTCCGAATTTGCTTTTTCAGCTGCTGCTTTTACGTCTTTTCCTTCAATTCCAGCTAAAATAACATCACCAATTGAATCCCGAGCTTTACCTACCTCAACTACAACAGGGCGGTCATAGGAAACAGCATTATCTCCACCATTTTTAGACATTGCATCTACTAAATCTTTTGGATAATTAGCTGTTGCTTCTGGAGAATTCCAAACTGAAATTCTTGCTCCAGGATTTCCAGCCGCTTGCAGCTTTTGAACCATTTCTTTGCTTTCTGCCCATTTAATAAATTTCCATGCTGCATCTTTCTTCTCAGAGTTAGCACCAATACCAATTGCCCAAGAAGTTACATTATATGGTTTAGATCCATTTACGCCAGCTGGGAATGGGGCAAATCCCACTTTGTCTGCAACAGTTGATTTAGAAGCATCGGTTGCATTTGTAAATAATGAAGAAGCTTCTGTATAAAAGGCTGCTTTTCCTTGAGTAAATACAGCCATCGCTTCTGGCCAACTCATATTCAATGTACCTTTAGGTCCATATTTATTTAATAGATTTCCATAATAGTTAAACGCCGCAATGGCTTCTGGAGAGGTTAGAGTAGCTTTTCCATCTTTCATGAAGTCGCCTCCAAAGCCATACAAGAAGCTTGAGAACTGTGTTACGGCCGCAGCACGCTTTCCACGGGCAACAAAACCAGCAACACCATTTTTAGGATCATTCAATTGTTTCGCATCTTTTTCAAGTTCTTCTAATGTAGTCGGTACAGACAAACCTGCTTTTTCTAAAAGATCCTTACGGTAGTATAGAACTTCCGTTTCTGTCACAAGAGGTAAGCCGTATAATTCATCCCCATCCTTAACACTGCCAAGTGAGGAAGGAATAAAATCATCTGTATATTTATCTTCTTTAGCCACATAATCGTTTAAAGAGCTAAAGTAGCCATTCTTGTGGAACATTTTACCATCCTGTAAAGGGCGGAACATTACCACATCAATATTTTTGGAGTTTGAAGCAAACTCAACAGATGTTTTTTGTGTTAGTTGATCCTCAAAATAACTGTCAATCTTAACTTTAATTCCGGTCTCTTTTTCAAACTCTGGTAATTCCTTCTTAATGGCTTCTGTCCACGGATGGTTAGCTGCCACAATTCGGATATCCGTTACTTTTGGTTCTTCTTTTACCTTTTTTCCAGATGTTTCGGAATTAGAACTACATCCGACTAATGCAGTACTAAGACCTAGAATTAACGCAAGGGCACCGGCAGTCTTCTTAAAATCTAAGAATTTCTTTTTCATGATTCTCCCCCTATTTTTATAAATATTTCTTATTACCAAGTATGACAACGGTTTCATAATTACCCTCAAAAGATTGAATTTGCAATGAAGTTTTACCCTTGTAGAAGTATACTAACGATTCCATTCCTTAGTTATTGCTTCCCACATTCCGTTAAGATACGTTGCACCCAGTGCTCGATCATAAAGTCCATATCCTGGTCTTCCCATTTCACCCCAAATCATACGCCCATGATCTGGACGCAATGGGCCATTATAATCGATTTCTTTTAATGCACGGATGATTTCATACATATCTAACGAACCATCCTTAGATAAATGAGAAGTCTCCTGGAAAGACCTATTCTCATTTATTTTGATATTTCGTAAGTGCATGAAATTGATCCGCTGCTTTTTGCCAAAGTATCGAACCATTTTAGGAATGTCATTTTCAGGATTTGCGCCTAAAGAACCGCTGCATATACATACTCCATTGTTAGGGCTGTCATAAATCTCTAAAAAATGTTCTAGGTTTTTTTGATTTGTCATGATTCGGGGCAATCCAAAAATGGACCAAGGGGGATCATCTGGATGAATAGCCATTTTTACATTGGATTCCTCTGCAACTGGCATGATTTTGCGAATAAAATAAGCTAAGTTTTCCCATAAGCATTCTTCTGAAACCGTTATATACTGTTGTAATAGATGGTGTAGATCTTCTTTTTGATAACTTATATCCCATCCAGGCAGTGAAAGCTCTCCGGATAGGGGATTCATTTTCTTAACTATTTCCTCATCATAACGTAAGGAGGTTGATCCATCAGAAAGTTTAAAATCCAATGAAGACCGAGTCCAGTCAAACACTGGCATAAAGTTATAGCAAACTACTGGAATACCAACTTTACCTAGATTCCGAATAGTTGTTTGATAATTTTCAATGTACTTATCCCGAGTATTAAGACCTAACTTGATATCCTCGTGGACAGGAACACTTTCAATTACATCCAATGTCAAACCAAAGCTCTCAATTTCTTCTTTTAATTCTATGATTTTTTCTGTTGGCCAAGCTTCTCCCACTGGTATATCATAAATGGCAGAAACGATACCTGTTACCCCAGGTATTTGGCGAATGTTTGCAAGAGTTACTAAATCTTCTGATCCATACCAACGAAAGGTCATTTTCATTGTTTTATTCCCCACCTGCAATGGATTATGTCCACTTATATCCCTTCGAGCGATTCCCAATTGATCCATTTTGATATCCGATGCTTTCCGCTATTTTACTAGAAGTCTCTAAAAGTTTTTCAATAATATGGCCTTTATGTTTTAACATTCTTTCTTTTGGCCCCGCGACACTAATTGCCGATTGAATCATACCATCTGAACCAAAAATAGGGGCCGCCAGACAAATAAGTCCTTCTTCATTTTCCTCATTGTCAATGGAATAACCGAGCTTAGCAAACTCTTCTAATTGTTTTTCAAGTTTTGCCCTGTTTGTTATGGTATTTTTTGTTACCTGTTCAAACTGTATATTATCAAGCATTGAATTTCTTTTTGATTCTGGAAGGAATGTTAGGAAAATTTTCCCTAATCCTGTGCAATACAATGGTTTACTTTGTCCTGGCTGCGCAGTTGTTCTTATCGAACGGTCACTATCAATTTTAGCGACATAGACAAGGCTGGTACTAGATAAAACTGCCATAAATACTGTTTCCTGTACATCCTCCTTTAATTTTTTTAAGTAGGGTAAGCCTTGTGAAGAAATATCCATTGTTTCCATTGCAACTCTACCAAGCTGAATGAGTTTTGGACCTAATTTGTACCTTTTCATCGAATCAACTGTTAAGTAACCTTCTTTGAACAATGTAGCGACAAGAACAGAAGTACTGCTTTGGGGGAACGACAAGGTATTGCTGACTTCATTAATGGCTAAACCTTCTGGGTGCTGTGCTAATAATTCAAACATCCTTAGCACACGTTGTGCTGATTTAACTGACATACTAACCTCTCC
>DATFAH010000265.1:0-15837 GCA_035254805.1 Caryophanales bacterium
TGCCGGTCCTTCCGAAGCATTGATGATCAGTTCCGAATTGGTGATCTATGCTATGACTGTGTACGCTGGGAGGAGGATCCAGAGTGGGGCGGATTTCTCGATGAGAACATCTCCATTTTTCAGTACAATGACTTTTTCAAAGAAATCTTGGCGAGATTCAAGTTTCGCGGTGATTATCTTCTTTCAAAGGTGTTCGCTGATTCGTTAATGAATACGCTCCGTACAATGGATGCAGACCTTTTTGTCCCCATCCCACTCAGTGATGAGCGCCTTTATGAGCGGGGATTTAACCAAGCAGAGGCAATCCTAAAGGAAGCTGGATTTTCGCCGACTCACCTTCTTACTCGAATTCATTCTGAAAAACAATCGAAAAAAACAAGGTCAGAACGTATCCATCTCCCTCAAGTTTTTCAGATTTTTGACGAAATTAATATTGAGAATAAAAAAATTGTGCTTATTGATGATGTGTATACAACAGGATCAACACTTCGGCATGCCGCGAAGCTATTAAAAAGTGCAGGCGCAGAGTGGATTCAGTCGATTACACTCGCACGTTAAAAAGGGGGACTATTTGATGGAATTAATCAACTGCCCAAATTGTAATGATATCTTTGTCAAAAATCAATTCCGCGATCTTTGTCCAAAATGCTGGAAAAAGGAAGAAGAGGATTTTCAAATAATCAATCAATTTATGCGCAAGCGGGAAAACCGCGCGGCAACGATCGAGCAGGTCGTCACTCAGACAGGTGTAAAGGAAGAGCTAATTTTAAAATTTATCAAAAAAGGGCGTTTACAATTAACACATTTTCCGAATTTAGGTTATCCTTGTGACAAATGCGGACGGATTATCCGTACGGGAAAACTTTGTGAAGGTTGTGCAGGGGAGTTAAGGGAGGATCTTCAAACATTTCAGGAAGAAGAAAAGCGCAAACAGGAACGGTTTAGGCATGAAAGAAAGACGTATTATTCATCAAAAAACTAAAAAATGTTCCAGTTTGGCCGATAATAAAAGTAGAGACAAGGTTCGGAGGTGGAATCCATGAAGATTAATCCATATAGTTCACAAGGAATCAATCCGTATAAACGGCAAATGAACAAGCTTGATCAGGCAGGTCAAGGCTTTAGCAAACAAAAAGACAAAGTTGAAATTTCTTCGACTGCAAAAGAAATGCAGCAGGTGTCCCAGCTAGTCAATCAGCGACAAGAAAAAGTGGAGGATCTAAAAGCTCAAGTCGAGAACGGAACATATAAAATTGATTCAAAGGAAACCGCAAAGGGCATTATCCAGTTTTATTCGAAACATTAATGGGGGACTTTCATGTCTACTAAAATTTTGGTCACGATCATGGAAAAACTGTTGAAATTACATCAAAGCCTGTATGAACTATCTGTCAAAAAAACGGATATCCTTATCGAAGGGGACATGGACGCCCTTAATCAAATCCTAAAGGATGAGCAGGCACATATTGCAGCCATTAGCAAATTTGAAGATGAACGGCAAAAAGTGGTGGAAGCAATTTTACCTGGAGTGGAGAAACCAACGATTTCTGATTGTGTAGCGGCAGTGGACGGAGCGGAAAAAGATTTCTTAGATCAATTGCGGACAGAGTTAATGGAAACGGTCTCTAATATCAAGGAGAAAAACGAATTAAATCAACAAATGATCCATCAATCACTTCAGTTTGTCCATTTAACCATGAATCTGGTCACGCCGCAGCAGGTAGATTTCAATTATGGGCCGCAGGCAGGTAATACTTCTGGGCAATCATCTGGACTATTTAATTCAAAAGCTTAGCAAATGGAGGAACGATCATGGGTTCAACCTTTATGGGTCTAGAAACAGCGCGCCGCGGAATGCTGGCCCAGCAGAGCGCTTTATATACTACTGGTCAGAACGTGGCAAATGCCAGTACACCAGGCTACTCACGTCAGCGTGTTAATTTTGCTCAAACAGAAGCTTACCCAAGCATTGGGATAGACCGAGAACAAATTCCAGGGCAAATGGGGACAGGGGTTAAAGCAGGATCGATTCAGCGTGTTCGTGAAAGCTTCTTGGATGTACAATACCGTGGAGAAAATAATAAGCTTGGCTATTGGCAAACGCGTTCAGATGCCATGAGCAAGCTGGAAAGCATCATGAATGAGCCTTCTGATTCTGGATTGGCTAGTACGATGGACCAATTTTGGCAATCACTGCAGGATCTCGCGGTTGATCCAACAAACAATGGGGCGCGTTCAGTTGTGAGGCAGCGCGGTGAAGCAGTTGTTGACACTTTTAATTATTTATCCAATTCACTATCTTCGATTCAAAAGGATCAAAAATCACAGGTGGATGTGACAGTAAAAGAAGTCAATTCCATTCTCTATCAGATCAATAAAGTGAATGAGCAAATTGGTAGTGTTGAACCACATGGTTATTTACCAAATGATTTATATGATGAGCGGGATCGATTGATTGATCAGCTTTCTTCCATTGTGAATATAAATGTCAGTTATACGAAAAAGGCTGGCAACACGGATCCAAAAGCAGAAGGGCAAGCAGTTATCAAGCTTGTAGATGATAATGGCTCTGAGCTTGGTATTCTATTGGGCGATTCAGGGATGAATGAGTTAAAGGTGAAAGATGATGGTGTCGATCAGTCCATTAAAACCATTTCATTAGGAAATCAATCCATTGATTTTACTAAAATGAATTCTTCTGGAAAGCTAAAAGCATTGATTGAAGCATATGGATATGAAGAAAACGGTAAAGCTGCAGGTGTTTACAATGATATGCTTAGTGAACTGGATCGTTTAGCTTACACATTTGCAACGAAATTTAACGAGGTTCATCAAAATGGTTTTAGTCCAAATGAAATAAAAAATAAAGCTAGTGATAGTATCGATTTTTTTGCTGACAGTGGAAACGCAGCAATAGCCCAAGTTGGCTTTGCTAGTAGAATCATTATCTCGGATGATATAAAGGAAAGTCTTGATAATATTGCTACAGCTGGCGGGACAAACGTGGCAGAGGCAACAATTGGCGATGCAACCAACGTTAGAGCATTAGCAAACGTTATTAATGAAAAATTCGATTACAAGTCAGGTGCGACTGTTGAGCTTGCTGATTTCAGAACCTATTATCAAAATGTGATCGGTGCAATGGCTGTTACCTCACAGCAAGCAGAACGCCTTACATCCAATAGCACCTTCCTGCAGCAAGCTGTAGATGAAAAACGTCAATCCGTAAGTTCTGTTTCATTAGATGAAGAAATGACCAACATGATCCAATTCCAGCATGCCTACAATGCATCAGCCCGAATGATCACCATGCAGGACGAACTTTTAGATAAAATTATTAACGGTATGGGTACCGGTGGAAGATAGGTGAAAATATATGCGTATCACACAATCGATGCTAGCCTCTAACTCACTGCGCCATTTAAGCAACAGCTACCTAAAAATGGGGAAATATCAAGACCAACTTTCAACAGGAAAAAAAATCACCAAGCCATCAGATGATCCCGTTGTCGCAATGAAAGGGATGTTTTACCGTTCAGATTTAACAGGAGTCGACCAATACAAACGAAACACCTCTGAAATGCATTTATGGATGGATAATTCTGAAGCGGGGCTGGAGCAGGCGAATAGTGCATTGCAACGGATTCGTGAGCTTGTTGTGGGGGGAAATAATGGGACGTTAAGTCCAACGGATCGCCAAGCTATCGCTTCTGAGGTAGAGCAATTAAAACAGGACTTAGTGAAAACAGCAAATACTCAAGTGGCAGGCAGATACATTTTCCATGGTACAGATGTTTTGAATCCACCTGTTGCAGATGGCACCCCACCAGTTGTTGCAACGAACATAACAGATTCTGCACAATTAAAAGTTATTGATAATTACCAGGTAGAAGTTGCTAACGGAGTTTATTTAAAAGCAAATGTGAATCCCGGAAATGCCTTTAGCCAGGAGCTTTTTACTACAGTTGATAATATTCAAAAGGCTTTGGCGAATAATACACCTTCTAATCTAGATAGTTTGCTAGGAGAACTTGATAACGAGATGAGTATTATATCTTCTGAACGCTCAGAATTAGGTGCAAGGTCTAATCGCCTAGACATGGTCGAAAACCGAATTGATCAGCAGGAAGTGTTAGCCAATCAAGTACTATCCGATAATGAGGATGCAGATATTGAGAAGGTTATTATGGATATGACCACACAAGAAAGCGTCCATCGTGCCGCGCTTAGTGTAGGTTCTAGAATCATTCAGCCAACATTAATGGATTTTCTTCGATAAAGCTATTCTTTTTGAATAGCTTTTTTTACTAGGAGGTAGCAAAATGGAGCTTCCACAAATACGATTGCAATCGACAAATGCACAAATCAATATTCAAACACAAAAAGGACAACTTGAAATAAAGCAGCCACATGCTGACTTGAGTATTCAGCAGCCAAAGGCAGAAATGCAAATGGAGAGGACGCCTTCTCGGCTAACAATCGACCAAACAAAAGCTCGTGAGGATGTAGATCTAAAGAGTATTTCTAGAAGAATTGAAGAAGCAGCCCAGTTGGGTCGTCAAGACTGGCTTGAAGGACTTGCTCGTCGCGCCCAAGAAGGTGAAGAGTTAATGAGAATAGAAAACGGAGGTAATCCGATTGCTGAGATAGCAAAAAGGAAACAATTCATACCTGAGCATAAATTTGGACTAGGTTGGATTCCCTCTGAGGGCAGTGTCAAAATCAATTACGATCCAGCCAAAGTAGACATTCAATGGAAGGTGAATAAACCGATAATTGAAAGCCAAATTAATAAACCCATTATTAACTACACACCTGGGAATGTAGATATTAATATGAAACAGTATCAGTCATTAAAAGTAGATTTTGAAAATCTTAAGCATGTAGGAATTAACTATGAACAGCTTATATAAAGGATTGGTGAATGTATGCTAATTAAAACAAAGTATCATAATGAAATAGAAATAAATAAAGCTGATATCATTCATTTTGAAAAAGGAATTCCAGGCTTTTTAGAAGAAAAGGAGTTCATCATCCTTCCATTATCAGACGACCAAACTTTTTTGGTTATGCAATCCATTTCAACAGAATATTTAACTTTTCTAGTCGTCAGCCCTTTTCACTTTTTCCCCGAATACGATTTTCAGCTTGAAGATTTAGTTGTGGAAGAGTTAGGTTTGCAATCTGAGAAAGAGATTCAAGTATTTTCGATTTTAACAGCAGAGGATCCTTTTGAAAACACAACAGCAAACCTGCAGGCGCCAATTATTATCAATACAACCAATCAAAAAGCAAAACAAGTTATTTTAAATGATGGGCAATATAAAACCAAACATCCCATTTTTCAGAAAGGGTGATTTCCATGTTGGTACTGACTAGAAAAAACGGCGAATCCATAAAAATTGGTGACGACATCGAAATCACCATTATTTCTTCGAAAAATGACCAGGTTAAGATCGGTATTAACGCTCCGAAAAATGTCGAAATCCTCCGAAAAGAAATATATGAACAAATTCTTGCAGAAAATCAAGCAGCATCCAAAGATATACAAGGACTACTAAACTTCCTCAAAAAATAACAAAATGCTACAAAAAATTTATTAGGACTATTAAACTATTCCTCTTTGATGTCGATAAAAAGAGTAAGAGGGAATAAGGGCGGCCGACCTTATAACTCGAACTAAATCCAAAAGTTCACAAGGACGTGAACTAAACATTCAAGGAGGAAATTTACAATGAGAATTAATCACAACATTGCATCATTGAATACTTATCGTCAGTATGGTGCAGCTAATACCGCACAAGGTAAGTCAATGGAGAAATTATCTTCAGGTATGCGTATTAACAAAGCTGGAGATGATGCAGCTGGTCTAGCAATCTCTGAAAAAATGCGTGGACAGATTCGTGGGTTAGATCAAGCTTCAGCAAACTCTCAAGATGCAATTTCTTTGGTTCAGACTGCTGAAGGTGCTTTAAATGAAACTCACTCAATTCTTCAACGTCAACGTGAATTAGCAACTCAAGCGGCTAATGATACAAACACAGCAGAAGATCGTAAAAACATTCAAGACGAAATGGATCAATTAGGTAAAGAGATTGACCGTATTGCAACAACAACTCAATTCAACACTAAGAACCTATTAGATGGTTCTATGGATAAAACAACTGCAGCAGCAGCTAACGTTAATACAAATGCATCAGTTAAAGGTTTAGCAGGAGCAGCAGTAACTACTGCAGCAAATTTAGTGGATTTAACTGACAAAGATGGAAACAGCTTAGGTATCACAGCTACTGATACAATCGAAGTTTCTTACGTAAAAGACGGAGCAACAGTAACGAACACAATTACTGTAGGTGCATTAACTGTAGCCGCACTTGGAACTACTAATGGAGCAGCTGATGATACAAACACAGCACTTACTGATTCAGCAGGTTCATTATTAATGACTGCATCTAACACTGGTGAAACAGGAGCTATTCATGGCCTAACAATCACAGTTAAAGATTCTACAGGTAATGTAAGAACTGGAGCAACAAATGCTCTTTCTAGTTTCTCTGAGACAACTCAAGCTACTGATGTCCATTCTGATGGTTCATCTACATTCCAAATCGGTGCAAACACTGGTCAAAATATTAATTTAGCAATCAAAGACATGGGTTCTTCAGCTTTAGGGGTAAAAGACATTAAAGTTGGAAACCAAGGTCAAGCTAACGTAGCGATCAAAGTCATTGATGAAGCGATCAAAAAGGTTTCTGCAGAGCGTTCTAATCTTGGTGCTACTCAAAATCGTTTAGAACATACTATTAACAACTTGAACACATCTTCTGAAAACCTAACTGCTGCGGAATCTCGTATCCGTGACGTAGATTATGCTTTAGCTGCTTAGAGCCGCGACAAGCACAGTCGTCCTAGCTGGTAACGGCTAGTGATTATTATCGGGTGAATTGCTGGAAACCCCTTAGAGCTTTTCTTGCCACAACGTAGTTGGAAACGACAAGCGTGATGGTCCTGAAAAAAGAAAAGATTGGGCAATCAGCAGCCAAGCTCCTGTCTCGAAAGAGTGGAGAAGGTTCAACGACTAGGATAAACCATCTAAGGCGAGTGCTATGATGATGAAATCCATAGGTGAAACAATGTATCATCAGCATTGTGAATCCGAAGTGCCCGACCCCTACTAGAAAATATGAGGGTGAAGATATAGTCTAGTCATTTGTGAAAGCAAATGTTCGCACGATGGCGAAAGAAATGATGACTCAAACTAAGAACTCAATTCTTTCTCAAGCAGCTCAAGCAATGCTTGCTCAATCAAATCAGCAGCCGCAGGGAGTTCTTCAATTATTACGTTAATTTTAATAAACATTTTTAAAGAGACTCTAGAAATGCTAGAGTCTCTTTTTCAAACTCTATTATCCAAAAAAGTTTGAATAATAGAACCATAAGTTAATCCTGTTTTAGCTTTAATGGATAAAAGTTTGGATAGATGGTCTATATGAATATTTTGGAAATTTGAGATTGAACATAGAAGGATTCGGAGAAACCTTGCTTTAACCGTTCGTAATCACCCCTCTCACGAACATATGTTTGAATTAAGTGTACACTATTATTACAAGTAACAAAATAAAAAGAACCCATTCTTAAGAAAAGGTTCAATTTAATATTTTTTCTATGAAAATAGTACCTTCTCAAAACTCTGCCGTTGATCGTCTGAATATTTATGTAAAGTATTTAGGGCATCAGAAAGTACCTTGTTAATCGTAAGATCCATTACTTCCTTGCCAATATTAGAATCCCGGATACTAGATTCAATTGTGGTCAAATTGTTCTGCAGAGTCAGAGAGTTATCAAGGTTATGTTCAAGGGCGGAATACTGTGCTCCGATTCTTGTGAGATAACCAGCAATATTGGTAATTACATTTTGAGATTTTTTAAGGAGCTTTTCTGCATTTTCTTTTGGCTTGACAGATGCATTAGTTAAACCTAAATTTTCGTTTGTGATATCCATTAATTCAATGGTCAAATTCTCATTAGAGCCAGCACCGACTGTAAGAGAGATATATTTTTGTTTATCTAATCTAGTTTCTGGTCCAAGAAGATTACGAGTATTAAATTGAACAGTTTCAGCTGTCTGCTGGATAGATGAAAGTAACTGTTCCACTTCTACCTGCAATTCAGTTCGACTTTGATCATCCATCGTATCATTGGAAGCCATAACAGATACCTCATATAACCTTTGTACATCCTCATTTGTTTTCATTAACCCATCTTCAGCAGTTTTTAGTAGTGCAATACCATCTTGGATGTTGCGCTGTGATTGCGCTAATCCCCTAATTTGCGCTCGTGTTGTTTCAGAAATAGCTAACCCAGCTGCATTATCTGCGGCAGATTGAACTTTTACTCCAGAAGAGACGTTTCTTGTTGCTTTTTGTATCTTTTCGGCAATTTTTGAACTTCTTTTTTCAAAAAATCTATTTCAAATTGGCTATTTAGCCACAAGATTTTTCGCCTCCATTTGATAGCTTTTGATACTTATATCGACAAAAATAGGTATTTTTTCATAGGTTTTTCTAATTATTTTTGTATAAAAATTGTCTAAAAGTGTCTTTTCAACTTTAATAAGATAAAAAAATGACGATATTAGTAGTAAGGAAAAATTAGTTCGGGCGGTGATAATAGTGGTTAGTAATAATCTAAGAATTAGCGGTCTTGCAAGTGGAATGGATACGGAAAAAATGGTTTCGGATCTTATGAAGGCTAAACGAATTCCATTAGATAAACTAAAGCAAAAGAAACAAGTTTTAGAGTGGCAGCGTGATGGCTACCGTGAGATGAATACATTGCTATTAAATTTTAGAACAGAAGCTTTTAATATGAAGCTAACTTCTGGATATCGCGCAAAGACTGTCACTTCCAGTGATGAAGCAAGAGTTACAGCTATTGCAAATACTTCAGCCGGAAATGCTTCTTATTCGATCACAAAAGTGGATCAATTGGCAACAGCGGCTACAAAGGTAAGTGGTGCTATAACAGTTGATGACCCAAGTAAGGCTCTATTCCTAAGTAACTTAGGTACTCAGATTTCCTGGAAACAAGGAAGTGTCGAAACTACTACATTGACTGTTGGTGCAGATAAAACGGCTACTATAAATCTACCATCAGGTGTTTTATTGAAAAAAACAGTTCCAATTGGGGATCCTAACTATGGTACTGCCCCAGCTGATCTTTCTGAAATGGTTGTAAAAGTGAATGGTACTGCATATAAGCTTGTTAACTCCGGTACCCCAGCAGCAGATGAAGTTTCAGTTGATCCTTCTGGTAAGTTAACATTTGGGACGAATGTGGCCGTTGGAAGTTCTGTTAGTGTTAATTATTATACGGATATTAAACAAGAAAAATTTAAACCGGCAGCAGATACAAGTGCTATTCAGTTGTCTAAAGGATCTATTTCTGATGGAAGTGTTTCGATCAGTTTTGGAGCAACCACTTATAAGAGTGGGGGAAATGGGGATCCTGATCAACTGGATGCAACTAAAATATATGATTCATCTGATACGATCGTCGGAAACATTGATGCAAGTACAGGAAAAATAACGTTAAACCCTGGAAAAGAAATTGCTAAAGACACAGATGTAACGGTTGAATATAAACAAAACTATTTTACGTTTGGGATGACTACGAATACATCAAAGGGACAAGTTACGGAAAAGTTTGGAATACAAGGATCTGAATCTTTAAATCAAGTCTTGCAAAAAATGAACAACTCTAGTTTAGGTGTATCTGCGTTTTATGATAGTGTTAAAGATAAAATTTCCTTAACGAGGACAGAAACAGGGAATTTTAATGCCGGAGATGAAATGATAACAACAGATGGTTTTCTCAGCAATGTACTTAAGTTTTCAGGAGTCGCGGAAACTGGCGGAGAAAATGCGCTTTTTACTGTTAATGGTTTAAGTACAGAAAGAACGACAAACTTCTTCGACATGAACGGTGTATCCATCACTCTTAAACAAGCATTTACGCCTGATAAAGGTGCTGTTTCTCTATCAATTAATAACAATGTTGATGCTGTTGTCGATAAAGTAAAGAAATTTGTTGAAACCTATAATGATGCGGTAAAAAAAATATTAGACAAGGTTTCAGAACCATACTATAAAGATTATCAGCCATTGACGGATGATCAGCGGGAACAGCTAAGTGATAAACAAGAAGAGCAATGGGAAGAGAAGTCTAAAAGTGGTTTATTGCGAAGAGATTCGATGCTAACAGGTGTATTGGACAAAATGAGATTGGATTTCTCGACTGCCGTAAATGGAGATGGGATGAATTACAAATACACACAGATGTCCTCCATTGGAATTACCACAACTGCTAACTATCTTGAGGGTGGGAAGCTTATTCTTGATGAAGATAAACTGCGCAAGGCATTGCAGGATGATTTTAGTTCGGTAGAGAAGCTGTTTTCGAGCACTGGTACTTCTAATAGCCAACAAGGGATTGCCTCAAGACTATATGACTCTATCAATGCAACGATGGATAAAATAAAGCTAAAAGCAGGAAATTCTTTTTCTACTAGTGAAACTTTTACGATCGGTAAAAATTTAAAAAGAATTGATTCCGATATTATCACTTTTGAAGATCGATTGAAACAAACAGAAGACCGCTACTGGCGTCAATTTTCTGCAATGGAAGAAGCAATTAATAAATCAAATGGTCAAAGTGCATCCTTGATGTCAATGTTTGGTGGAAAATAATTTTTTAAAAAAGGGCTTTTCACATAAGTGATTAGCTCCTTTTATTTCCGTTTTTCCCCATTTGAATTCCCAAAATTTTTTCCGATATTAATAGTACAAAAGTGTTATTTAGGGAGTGTTGTGATGGATGTAATAAATCTGGGTGTCCGCCCTCAGTCAAAATATCAAGTAAATGATGGATCACTTTTTACAACAAAAGGCGAAATTAGTCAGATTACCATTAAAGAAAGGATTTCTGACAATGAGGCGAAAGTGGTCTTTAAAGGGCAGCAGGTTGAGGTTAAATTTGACGGCCCGGTTCCTGTCCAAGATCGTGTATTTGTCGAGGTTGCGAAGCTGGACGAAAATGGACAGTTGGTAGTTAAGCCGATCGTCAATTCCACACTTGGCAAACAAGTGGATACATTACTTGCCAATGCTGGTTTTGACCCTGTCACCCATAAAGAATTGCGAGAAGCAGTAAAACAAATTCTAACTGCAGGTGGAAATGTTTCAAAGGATTCACTTGTTCATTTAGATGACTTTTTAAGAAATAGTTCGGGTACATTGGCTGAAAAGCTTGAAACAATTAAGGTCATTCATCAGAAAAATATTGAATTCACAAAGGTACAATTAAATGCAGTAAATATGGCATTACACGGTGATGATTTATCGGAGACATTATTTGAACTAGTAGAAGGAAAAACGGTTAATCAGCCGAAAAATATGAAGAATTTGGACTTAGCTTCAAATATGCAAAAATCCTTACAACCAGGCGTAGAGCGATTACACCAGGCCTTATCTAATGTTGATGAGTCCACTGATATTTTGCAAAAAGAGCCGATTTTAAATACGGCCTTAAGCTTAATTCAAAAGGAAGAAATACCAAAAGAGATGAAGGCACCCATTGAAGAAACAATGAAGGGGACTTTATTACAAGGATTTACGGGAGATAGTAAGAATCTAGTGAATGATAACAAAAAAATAACAGAAGCTCTCCCGCAAAATCCATATGTACTCAACGACTCCATTCAGTCAGCACCGATCGATTCGAAAACCGTAATGGTAACAGAAATACCAAAAAAACTTGCCCAAATGGCAATTGATTTTAAACAAGTCAAGCAGGATATAAGCCGAAATTTAGAAGCTACATCAAGTTTAATTCAAACCAAAAACACAGTCCCTGCCCAACAAATTCTAGAAGCAACCATTCACAATCTAGATAAAGCGATTTTAAAAAGCAATTTTATGCTTTATGCTGATATGGATACGGAAAAAAAGATGTTGATTGCAAGTTCAAAGCTAGCGGAGGCTAAAAACCTTATTATTAAAGGGAACCTTACTGAAGCCAATCAAATTGTTAAACAGGTTAGTACAGAGCTAGAGAAGCTCACTTTTAACCCTTTAGATACAAAAATTAAACATTTTGTCCTTGAGGAAGAATCGCTATCCCCAAAATTATTTTTAGAAAAAACACTTCAGCCTGCAGAAAGCGGCAGAGGGGTGTTTGAAAAAGTAAAGGCTCTTGGACTTACCCATGAAGTAGATGTGGCACGTGCCATTACAGAAAAGCAAGAAATTCCTCACAGCTTAAAATCAGTACTGCTTCAAATAGCGGAAGATGGGAAGGTGACGCAAGCCCTATCCTCCATCACTGGTCAACAATTAGTTAATAAACAGGATTCAACTGGTATTCAAAATTTGCTGCTGCAGCTCCCGATTCTTTTAAACAAGCAGGTTGAAAATGTAAAAGTATATGTGAATTCTCATAAAAAAGGCGAAAAAATTGATTGGGAAAATTGTAGCTTGTATTTTGTATTAGAAACGAAAAAGCTTGGTGCGGTGGGAATTCAAATTTCCGCTGTCAATCGCAATTTGTCCATTACGTTTAAAAGCGATCAGAAATCCATACCAGAGGTTGTTAAGCCTTTGACAGAGGTCACAAAGGAACAGTTACAACAAATTGGCTATCATGTTGGAACGTTCCAGTTTAAACCATTTACAGAAGAAAAAAAGCTACCAGAAGAAAAGTCTCCTAAGCAAACGGAGAAAGGGTTTGATATTTCGATATGAGAAATCAATATTTTAATATGAGAAAACGAAAATTAATCAATGGACCTTCTGCAGCAGTATTAAAATATGAAAATGACGCCCCAAAGGTAGTGGCGCATGGTACTGGCCTAGTCGCCCAAAAGATTATTGAAGCAGCAAAGCAAAACCATATTCATTTACAGGAGGATTCAACCCTCATTGAAAATTTGTTGCAGGTAGATTTAGGAGATTCCGTTCCGCCTCAATTGTATGAGGTCATTGCTGAGGTGTTTCTTTTGCTGGAAAAAATCGACGGGGCTTTGGATTAGCATTATAATAAAAGTTGAATTTATGGACGAGGTGTTAATCAATGGAAATACAGCGGCTTAATAAGACCTCTTTATCAAGATTAGGCTTGAAAGAAACAGTTGTGAAGGATTCGATCTCGTTTACTTCGGTTATGGATAATAAGCGAGCTGATCTGACACTTGAACATCTGACAAAACAAATGCAGGAAATTGAAAGTCAGGGAAATAAGCTTGCTGAATCGAGAACAGTTGAAAATTTACGAAAATATAAGAAACTAGTGAAAAATTTTTTGGATGATGCAGTTAAAAATGGGCTGAATCTACAGGAACAGCGTGGTTTTAATTTTCGGGGTTCTTCTAAATTATATAAGCTGGTTAAAGAAGTCGATAAAAAGCTGATTGATTTAACGAATTCCGTTCTTGATAAAGAGCATGAGGGTATGGATATTTTAGGAATGGTCGGAGAAATTAAAGGGATGTTAGTTAATATTTATGTATAATTGTGGTTCTTCCTATGAGGACGGTATTAAATTATGGAATCTTTGTCCGATATAAAAAGTAGATAATTCGGACAAGGGGAGATTAACCATGATAGAGGGTAGCAAATCAACTACAACAGCTTTTCCCCGACAGCAAATTGTTGCGCCTGTTGATGGCGCAAAAAGGGGTAATCAAATTAAGGATGAGCAGAAAACAGCTCCAGCTGTCAATTTTGAACAGAAACTAGATCAGCATGATCCAAAGCAAAAAGAAAAGATCAAACAGATTGTTAAGGGGTTAAATGAATTTTTGAATCCGGCTCACACATCCATTAAATTTAAGCTTCATGAAAAGCTTAATGAGTATTATGTTACAGTTGTGGATGATAGCACGAATGAAGTAGTAAGAGAAATACCATCTAAGAAGCTTTTGGATATGTATGCAGATATGACAGAACGTCTAGGAATTCTTGTGGATAAAAAAATTTAAAGGAATCCAATAGACAGTTCTTTTTAAACAAATTAAGTAGTCATTTTTTAAAGGAGTGTCTTCATTAATGGCAGTAAACAATCCCTACCAATCGTATCAACAAAATGCGGTGAGCACAGCATCACCAGGCGAATTAACTTTAATGCTTTATAATGGTTGTCTGAAATTCATTCATATCGCTAAAAACGGGATTCTTGAAAAAAATATTCAAATGAAAAATACGAACATCCAAAAAGCCCAAAAAATCATTCAGGAATTGATGGTAACACTGAATTTAGAGCTTGAAGTAGCAAAAAATATGATGTCCTTATATGATTATCTAAATAGCAGATTAATTGAAGCAAACATTAAAAATGATGCTAGTATTCTGGATGAGGTTGAGGGGTTTATCACAGAGTTTCGTGATACGTGGAAACAGGTCATCCAGATTAATCGACAAAAGGAATTTGCCCAAGGCGGACAGGCATAGTGAATAAGGTCCAGACCCTTTACGATCACACTGCGAAACTTCTTGATTTGCTTGAAAATAAGCCTGAGATGGATCGTGATGAGAAAATACAGCAGATCCAAGGACTCTTGGAATTGCGGGAAATCGAAATAAATAAGCTTAATGGCGCATATACTGATCAAGAACAGGACCTTGGAGCAAAACTCTTACATTTAAATAAAAAACTTTCACAGCTCCTTGAACGAGAAAAGATGTTCATCCAGAAGGACATAAAAGACTTACACACTCGAAAAGAATCCAATCAAAAATACGTAAATCCGTATGGAGGGATCTTAACCGGTGGTGTATTTTACGATAAGCGGAATTAACTATAACCCCCTTATGACATTGAGGTGGTTTATTTTGTAAATAAGCTAAAATGAGATTGTCGAAGTTTGTCACTATTTCCCTCGTGTTTTTGTCATTAATTCGACAAAGTTTTTAAAGGAATTAGCAGGAATATGATGGGGTAAAATAGAAATGTATATACATAGTCTTTTTTAAAAAGGAGGAGTCATCTATGAATTATAACGTTCGTGGTGAAAACATTGAGGTTACTCCAGCAATTCGAGAGTATGTAGAGAAAAAGGTTGCCAAAATGGAGCGCTATTTTACTGAAACTCCCATGGCAAATGTGAATGTAAACCTACGATTTAATCAAGATAAAACATCAAAAGTTGAAGTAACCATCCCTCTTCCACAGCTTGTACTGCGCGCTGAGGAAACAAATACTGATATGTATGCAGCAGTTGATTTGATTGTTGATAAGCTTGAGCGCCAAATTCGCAAGCATAAAACAAAAGTTAACCGCAAATTCCGTGATAAAGGTGATCTCGCTCCAACCTTCGCAGCTGTAGAATCAAGTGATTCTCATGACAATGTTGAAGATGAGTTAGAAGTAGTCCGCACCAAGCGCTTCGACCTTAAACCAATGGACAGTGAAGAAGCCATTCTGCAAATGAATATGTTAGGCCACAACTTCTACGTATTCACAAATGCAGAGACACACCGCACAAACGTCGTGTATAAACGTAAAGATGGCCGTTATGGCTTAATTGAAGCACAATAAAAAGTGGAAAAGCTCGAGCTTAAATGCTCGAGCTTTTTATTTTTATAGGCAAGCTGCGAAAAAGCTGAACTTCGAATAAAAAAGTCGAACTTCGAATAAAAACTCCGATTTTCGAATAAAAAAGCCGATTTTCGAATAAAAAAGCCGAATTTCGAATAAAAAAGCCAAACTTCGAATAAAAAAGCCAAACTTCGAATAAAAAAGCAGAATTTCGTATAAAAGAGCCAAACTTCGTATAAAAAAGCC
>DATFAH010000266.1:0-16680 GCA_035254805.1 Caryophanales bacterium
AAGTAGCAGAATAAAAAAGAGATATATTTTGGAGATGAGAGAATAGGCAGCACCCTTATGATAAAGAGCCGTAAATCGCTTACGGCTCTTTTTATTTCTGCTTATTTCTGTCGACAATCCTTTGATAGTAGTTCGGAAGAAGCTCTAATTCATACTCATTTAATTGCCCAGCATATAAAAAATCACTAGATTTCTTAAGTTGATTTAATAAGCGCAGCATCACATCTGTAATAGAAAGCTCTGCGCCTAGGAGCTCCGATAATGAAGCCATTACTTCCGGGACAATTTCTGGAAATACAAATTTGGTTGTTTCCTCTTTTTTAGCGATCTTATAAAACTCCTTGATCAATTGAGCACGCGCACTGCCACTGCCATTGACACAAAGGTAAATTTGCACAGCAACCCCTTTTTTTAGACGTCGCTGCGAAATTCCTGCAAATTTTTTCCCGTCGATGCTAAGGTCATAGCTTCCGGGGCAATAAGATCCGACAATTTCCTTTGCTTCGATTTCCCTATTAAAATCGGCAAACATATTTTGGATCAAAGCCCACATCGTATCATAGCCGCGATTTATATCAATACCCTTTTCTTTTTCGGGTAAAATCAAAGAAATATTTAACACTCCATCATCCAACACAACGGCCAACCCACCTGAATTACGAATGATGGTTTGATAGCCTTGTTCATGTAAAAATTGGCAGCCTTCCTCTAAATACGGAAGCTTAGAATCCTGAATGCCGAGCACAACGGTTTTATGATGGACCCATGTTCTTGCTGTTGCAGGAGCGTTGCCAGTACCAACAGAGGCACATAATGTATCATCTGTTCCAAATGATTGGAGTGCCTGAAAATTTACTCCAACGGATGATTGATCAATAATACGCCACTGTGGTTGATGGAGCAAATCATTCATCAGTTAAAAATACCTCCCTTTTAAAAAAGAGCCAGCCCATTTGGACTAGCTCTTTTATTATACATTAAAGTGTTTGACCTGCAGTAATTAATGCAAGTTTATACACATCTTCTTCGTTACATCCACGGGACAAATCGTTTACTGGGGCATTTAATCCTTGTAGAATTGGCCCAACAGCTTCAAAGTTTCCTAAACGCTGTGCAATCTTGTAACCAATGTTTCCTGCTTCAAGGCTTGGGAAGACGAAAACATTTGCATCACCTTGGATTACGGAATCTGGCGCTTTCTTCTTCGCTACAGATGGAACAAATGCAGCATCAAACTGGAATTCACCATCAATGACTAGTTCAGGATCACGACGCTTTGCTTCCTCCAATGCTGCAGAAACTTTTTCCGTTTCAGGAGATTTAGCAGAGCCTTTTGTTGAAAAGCTTAACATCGCAACACGTGGATCAAGATCAAACATTTTTGCTGTTTTTGCACTTTCGATTGCAATTTCAGCTAAATCATTGCTGTCTGGTGCAATATTGATGGCACAATCAGCGAATACGTATTTCTCATCACCACGAACCATGATGAAAACACCTGAAGTTTTGCTAACACCTTGTTTTGTTTTAATAATTTGCAATGCAGGGCGAACAGTATCTGCTGTAGAATGTGCAGCACCACTAACAAGCCCATTTGCTTTATTTAAATAAACCAACATGGTTCCGAAATAATTCTCATCAAGTAAAATTTTACGGGCATCTTCTTCGGTTGCTTTTCCTTTTCTTCTTTCCACAAAGGAAGCAACTAGCTCATCCATACCAGCAAAGTTTAAAGGATCATAAATCTCTGCTGCCTCTAGTGAAATACCTAGTTCGTTTGCTTTTGCTTGAACTTGCTCAATGTTTCCAACTAAAATCGGAGTTAAAATTTTTTCTTCGGCTAAGCGGCCAGCAGCTTTTAAAATGCGCTCATCCAATCCTTCTGGAAAAACGATTTTTAAATTCCGGCCGGAAAGTTTTTGTTTTAATCCTTCAAATAAATCACTCACAATAAATCCTCCTTTTTTATTCTACTTTTTTAGCATACTTTACCTGTTTTAAAATTCAAGAATGAACGACTTTGATAGCGCTTCCATAAAAATATTTTTGTATTCGGAAAATTTGCATATTTTAAACATCCGCATTCTGATTTTACTATTCGTTTTTGTAGAATAAATTATCCTCTTAAAAAGAATATTTTTTTAGGACTAAATGTGAGGCTGAAATGCGTTTTGATGAAGCCAGTGCACGGTACGGTGAATTTGGATCATTTTTTATCGGAAACTTATTACCGGAATCACATGTTCAGAACTTTTTACATGTGTAATTACTCAGGCAGGACTTGACTAGGCATTAACTGGTCAGGTTCTTTTTTTTACAAACCACAAACATGTCATATTCCTAAGCATTTCCTCATACTATTTAAACAGCGATTCTTTCTAAAATCATGAAATTTTTTAAGTAATAAAGATTCTCTTTGGAAAGAGGTGGGAATTTCTCAAATAAAACTATGATGTTATCTGATCGCTTTTTTGATAATCCTTTTAGGAGGGAAGAAAGATGAATCAATATTTTAATCCACAAGGTTTTCAGCCTTATACAGGTGCTGGCGGACAGCAGCAGCCCCCTTTTCCTACTCAACAGCCTAGTTTCCAGCCTATGCCTGCACAAGTCCCAATCCCAAAAAGCACTCCTGCACCAACACCACCATCTTTACCAGGACAACTGCCGCTCGAGCAATCATATATTGAAAATATTTTAAGATTAAACAAAGGAAAATTAGTTACTGTTTATGCGACCTTTGAAGGGAATACGCAATGGAACGCCAAAGCATTTAAAGGAATCATTGAGGCAGCCGGACGTGATCATGTCATCTTAAGTGATCCGCAAACAGGAATGCGCTACTTAATCCCGATGGTTGCGGTTGATTACATTACTTTTGATGAAGAAATTGAGTATGAATATCCATATGGGGCTGCCCCAGGTTTAGTAACATACCCACCACGCTGAAGATGGTAAAAAGGAACCAACGTCAATTGGTTCCTTTTTTTATAACTGCTTAAGTGCTCCGATAATCACAAGGTTCCATGCGGCTAAAAAACAGACTCCACCTTCCCTAAAAGAAGGCCAGTAGCATGGAACATTTGATAGTTTCACCAGTTTTTTCAAATCTCTAAATACTTTGGTTCCAGCTTATCAGGGCAAAAAAGGCATTGATGCCCCGATGATGATAAATAACTTCATTTTTATTCCTCATTTCTAAAAATCAAATAACGAATCACCATTTGCATCATCATCATTTAACTTTTTAGGCTGATTCATTACGGAAAAGGAAGTTGCATAGGGCTGTTGTACAGCAACTGAACTTTTTATTGTTTCGCTCGTATTTTCCAGCTGTTTTTCATCAAGAATTAATTCACACAGTATTTTAATAGAATATACGTTTTCCCTTAAGCTTTTCTCATCCACATTTGATTTTGCCAGCTTTAATTCTTCATCTATTTTTGCTAGTAGTCTTTGAACCGAAATCTTCATCTCATCATGCACCTCTCAATCATACTTCCATTGTACATGTTGTCCCCCAATACTTCGATTAATAAGCTTATTATATGGAAAATACTGTTTGTTTAGTCGCAGGCATTTTTATTCAAACACATACTACTCAATCGGCTATTTTTTTACATCAATCCCCCAACCGAAATAAAAACCCTTACCATTCATACGGTACGGGCTTCCCTTTTAGCTTTATTGCGTTCAACTGTTAAAGCGAGATTTTCTTTATCCCAAAATCCGCTGATAAATAGATTTCGCATGGATTAAATCCTTTGTTCCGTGAATAAGAGCGCGGCCATCTTTGAAGATAACCATGCGTTCTTTTCCCATTTCAACTGATAATAAATAGGGGTTTCCTTTTACAGTATGGCCAAGCACACTAAGCTGGGCAGAAAGCTTCTCTAAGGAAATTTCGCCAGTGCTTGAAGGTCGAATTTGCACAGTATCCCTGCCGCAAAGTACCGATGTTTTTGTCATATTTTCTTGATCCAAGTATGGATACGTTCTGTTCTCACCACATGATAAACATCCCGCAAATTTTGCCTTCGACATTTTCATACTCGTATATTGGTTTCGCCATAGATCGAAGCTGACAAAAGAGGTCCTGAGTGCTTCCCAATCCTCAGCTAACATTTTCAGAGCTTCCGCTGTTTGATGGGCGATCACCATTTGCACAGCTGGCGAAATAATCCCGCCCGTATCACAGGTCATACCCTGCAGGGGAATCGTTCTTAACAAGCAGTTTAAACAAGGAGTTTTTTCTGGAATAATCGAAAAGCTCATGCCAAAACTGCCAACACATGCCCCGTAAATCCAAGGGATGTTGTATTTTTGTGAGATATCATTAATAGCCATTCTTGTTTCAAAATTATCGGTCGCATCAATGATCACGTCGACACCTGCCACACGTTCTTCTAGAACCTCTGGGGTCGCATCACCAATGATGGCTTCAATATTCATATCTGAGTTAATCGCCAATAAGCGCTTTTTCGCTGCAGCCGCCTTGGGTAGCTTTTCCGCAACATCCTCTTCGGTGTAAAGCTGTTGACGCTGGAGGTTGCTTAATTCTACATAATCCCTATCAATAATTGTGATTTTCCCTACTCCTGCCCGGGCAAGCACTTCCGCATTTCCTGAACCAAGGGCTCCAGCACCGATTAACAGGACATGTTTACGGCTGATTTTTTCCTGGCCCTCTTTGCCGATTCCCGGGAAAAGAACTTGCCTTGAGTACCGTTCATTTATTGCATTCTCCATCCTCATCCACCGCTGACAGGCGGAATAAACGCTACCACATCATCCTTTTGAATGATCTCTTCATTCATCGCAAACTCTTCATTAATTGCGGTCATGACCGTTTCCATTTTTTCCAATTTGTACTTCTCAGCTATTTCTGCTTTCAACTGGGCCACGGTTTTCCCGGCAGCTTCCAATTGCAATGATTCTTGACCGACAGCATCCCGTATATGGGCAAAAAACAATACTTTATTCATTTAGATCCTTCTCCTCTGGGTGACCTTTTGGATAGGCAACCGTTTCTAACTGATTACCCATCCATTCTTCGCCATCTTCCCAATGCTCTTTTTTCCAGATTGGAACGATTTCCTTAATTCGTTCAATTGCATAGCGGTTGGCTTCATATGCATCATTACGGTGCGGTGTTGATACAGCGATCACAACGGCAACATCTGTAATGTCCAGCCTGCCAACACGGTGTGTAATCGCCACCTTTGCGCCTTCCCAGCGTTCTTCAATTTCTGAACCAATTTGCTGAAGCTTTTTTACCGCCATCGCTTCATATGTTTCATAGATTAAAAATAAGGTCCGTTTACCCTTCGTTAATTCACGTACGGTCCCGATAAATGTTGTGATCGCTCCTGCTTCCCGCTGAACAACCTTATCAATTACAGCTTGGATATCAATTGGTTCTTTTGAAATTTCATAGTTCACTCTGTAACACCTCTTTATGTAATACAAGCTCTTTCGTACTTGTGGACCCGGCGACCTTATAGCCGCCGATTCTTTCAACTGCTTGTTTGAACTCATTTGACTGGATTGCCGTTCTGAGCTGCAAGCCCATCTCACTTTCAAAAAATGACCTGGTCATGACTAAATCATACTCTTCATCTGCGACTGGGACAAACGATAAATCCATTGCCTTGGCCGCTGGATAAATTCCAAGTCCAACCGCGTTTTTGTTACCTTTTACTTCTGCAGCAACGGCTAAATGGGAAAACATTTCACGCTGATAGCCATTTATTTCATCTGGTGAAATACCGGACTCCCTCAACAGGAGATCCAATAGGATTCTTGTTCCTGCGCCTTTTTGCCGATTGATATAATGGGCCTGTCGTTCCACAAGATCCTCGCAATTCTTTATTTCTAATGGATTTCCCTTTGCAACCATAAAGCCTTGCTTCCTTTTTAAAAAAGGGACTAAAACCACATCATGACCAGCTAATAATTTATTAACATATGGAATATTATATTGCTTTGTATCCGGATCAAGCAAATGAATACCAGCTACATGGGCTTCCCCTTTTTTAATGGCCATAATTCCGGCCATGCTGCCTACATGTGAGGAAACAATTTTCCTGTCATGCTGCTCTTTTTTTAGGATGGATGAAAGGATGTCAATCGTTAAATCATGGCTTCCATTAAAGACGATGGCCTTCTTGATTTCATCTAATGGCCTTAGCAGCTCCACTTCCACGCTTTCACCTTGTTCATAGCCAATTTGATCTGCTGGAACAACCAACAATCCGTCTGCCCTTACATATGACATGGTTACACCAGCTGCCCTTGTTAAAGGGTTCGCAATAAATTGTCCGTCCACAAACCCGATATTCATTCTGACAAATTCCTCTGCCCCCATTGAAGAAACAATCCGCCGGCCGAGTTTTACCGTTAGCGTTTGTCTTTTCGGCTCAGGGATTTGCAAGTAATGACATATTAGCGGTCGGACAAACCATTCAAGTGCCAAATAGGCTGAAACTGGGTAACCAGGTACCCCAACAACTATTTTTCCATTCACTTTGCCTAAAATAACCGGTTTTCCGGGCCGTGCGGCGACACCATGGGTAAAAACTGTCCCTAATTCTTGGATGATATGAACGGTGTAATCCTTTGAACCTGCCGAAGATCCTGCATTAATCACGACAATATCTGCTGCGGCCGTTGCCCTTACAATCGCTTCTTTAATCCGCTCAGGCTCGTCCTTCACAATGTCATAGAGCTCGGGTTCACCGCCCCACTGCCTCACAAAATTTGCAAAAACAGTCCCATTGAATTCAATAATTCTCCCAGATGCGAGTGTGGCATCTGCTGCAACCAGTTCATTTCCGGTCGGAATGATGGCAACAACCGGTTTCTTGATGACAGGGACTATAGTTACTTGTGCGGCTAGGAGCACGCCAATATCAGCAGGTCTTAAAACATGCCCTTGTGGAAAAAGCATTTCCTGTTGGACAATATCTTCCCCAATTGGCCGAATATGCTGCCACGGGGTAGCAGGTTCAATGATTTCAATCGTCTCATCATCGATAATATTAACGTTCTCAATCATAATGACAGCATTAAAATTTGGCGGGATTGCATTGCCCGTATCTACATATACAAATTGCTCACCAAGCTTCAAATGTAGTGGTTCATGTTCGTGGGCGCAGTATGTGTCTTTTGCTAAAACGGCAATTCCATCCATTGCTGAGGCATGATAATGCGGCATGGAGGAATGAGCATATAAAGGTTCGGCTGTTGAACGTCCCAGTGTGTCCGCTGCTTGAATCATTTCTTTTTTAAAGGGTAATTGAAAGGTAGCAAGCAATTCCTTTTTCGCTTCCTCCCGGGGCTTGTCCTGTAAATAAATTTTTCGCTTATACCGGTTTTTCTCCATTTAAAGCTCCCCCTTATCTCGTTGCAATTACAGGAACATACTCTCCCTGTGCAATTCCTTCTTTTTCTGAATGAATTTCCACAATGCCATCACTTTTTACTAGAGTCGTAATAAGGCCTGATTTGCCAATGATCGGTTCTGCCCACCATTCACCATCCTGCTCAAATAGCTTCACTCGTATATAATCGGATCGGCCAGGTGCAGAAGGAATATTTTTTGTTATTTTTGCAAAAATGCGATCAGGCTTTTTCTCCAATCGTTCGCCTGACAGTTTTTTGAAGATTTGCTCCCCAAATAAGCGAAAAATGATCATTGCTGATGCGGGATGGCCCGGAAGTCCAATTACCGGCTTCCCATTTGCCATCGCCAAAATCGTTGGTTTTCCCGGTTTAATGGCAATCCCATGGACAAATACACCTGGCTCACCAAGAGATTGAATCACTTCAATGGTGTAATCCTTTGCCCCGACAGAGCTCCCGCCAGATAAAATTAAACAATCCACATTCTTATATAGGTCTTGGGCTTTCTGCTGGAATTCATCGATTTGATCTTTCGCGATTCCGCCATAAACGACATCAAGCCCCCATTCTGATGATAACCCGAATACGGTTAAATAATTAATGTCACGAATCTGCCCAGTCTCTATCTTTTCAGTTTGAAAAGGGACAATTTCATCGCCTGATGAGAGATATCCTACTTTTACCTTGCGATAGACCTTCACATGGGAGATTCCTAATGCGGCAATAGCCCCTAATTCCTGTGGCCTTAGCCTTGTTCCTTCGTTTAGAAGAATCTCCCTCTCTTTAATATCATCACCAGCCCGGATAATATTTTCACCTGGGGCTACCTGCTTATATGTATTCAATAATCCGTCTATATCTTCACAATGTTCGATCATGATCATACTATCGCTTCCCGGTGGAAGCATTCCACCTGTTGGCACATACATGGCTTCACCATGTCCAACTTGAATGTTTGCCACTTCTCCCATTTTTACTTCCCCAATAACCGTCAGAAAGCCAGGCATTGTTTCAGATGAACCATATGTATCACTTGCTTTTACTGCATAGCCATCAACCGTTGAGCGATCAAATCCAGGTACATTTTCAAGTGCTTTGATTGGTTCGGCAAGCACGAAGTGGAGCGCCATTTCTAGTGCGCGTACTTCGGTTTGTTTTAACATCGGAGTCATTTCATCAATTAAAGCAAGCGTTTCTTCAACTGTTTTCACTTTAAAGAATTGCATAATCCTTATATCTCCTCTCGTTGCTCCCTTTTTGCCCATTCTTTTGCATGTTCGTACTCATTCGGGTGATTCATGTTAAAAAAAATACGTTCAAGATTGCTTTTCGTATACTCTTGTAAATTATTTTCTGTAATGTATAAAACATCAAGATGATTCACTAAACTTTGCATTTTCAGACAATTATTTTTAATACTTTCTTCTATTTTAACAATGGTTTTTTTCTTAAAAACGGAGAATAATGGATGCTGCTTGCCATTGATCACGGGGATAACCGCATCGTAGTTTCCAATTTGATGGACTAGATCCAATGCCAGTTTTACTGAAATAAACGGCATATCACAAGCAACAATCAAATTGACTTCGCATCTTGAAGCAGTTAATCCGGCATGAATACCAGCAAGCGGCCCCTTTTTAGGATACCGATCCCTCACAGTTGTTAAATCTAGAAATTGATAGGCTTCAGGGTCATTGGTTACGAGAATCAGTTCATCAAAGTTTCTCTTTAACTGTGAAGCAATCCTCTCGATATTGGGTTTTTGGTTTATTTCTAATAGTGCTTTATTTGTCCCCATCCTGCTTGATTTTCCGCCAGATAGTATAATTGCCCCTACCTTCATCCTTACACCTTCTTTTAAAATTGAAAAATAATTTAACCAAGGAAGACTGAACCTAAAAAAGTTCCTACTTTCATATTAGGCAAAAAAGCTTAGATCCCTCTTTTTTCCTAAAAGGAATCATGAATTTCGCATTTTTGGAACAGTTTTAGTATGATTAATAATAATTATTAATTAGAGAGAATGGAGGCGATCGTTTTGAAACTAGTTGATCCAAAAACCGTACAAGAATTAATCAATCAATTTGCTGATAAAGCTGTTTATATCCATCTTGAGACAACGAATGGTGCCTATGCATCACATCATAACGATGATTTCTTTTCATCTGGAGCGTATATCCGAAATGCCTTAGTTCAATATGAGTCAGGAAAAATTACTGGAACTGGCCCGTTCCGTGTCGGCTTAAAAATTCAGCTTGGCTGGGTGTATGCAGAAGGAATTACCCATTTTGAACTCGACAAACAGAATAGACTGCTTTTAGCAGGACATGATTATCAAGGAAAGCTTGCTGTTGCCCTTGAAATCAGCCAAACACCTTTTCAATAAAATCCAAATCAGCAGAAGGAGAATACAAAATGGAAAAAGAACGTCATATTTTAGTGGTATTTCCACATCCAGATGATGAAGCCTTTGGTGTATCAGGAACCATTGCACTACACGTTAAAAATGGTACTCCTGTCACTTATGCTTGTTTAACGTTAGGGGAAATGGCGAGAAATATGGGGAATCCACCTTTTACAAATAGAGAAAATTTGCCGGAAATCCGTAAAAAGGAATTACAACAAGCAGCAGAAACACTGGGGATTCAGGATCTTAGAATGTTGGGATTCCGCGATAAGACGATTGAATTTGAAGATGAGGAAAAACTTGCGGATTTAATCTATTCCTTAATGGAAGAAATAAATCCTTCCCTTATCATTACTTTCTACCCTGGATATTCCGTACACCCCGACCATGATGCCACAGGAGCTGCAGTTGTAAAGGCTGTTAACCGGATAGCGACTGCCCAAAAACCGAAATTAAACTTTGTGGCCTTTTCAAAGAACTGTGAGGATGAAATAGGGGAAGCTGACATCATCAATGATATTCATTCTGTTTCCAATATCAAACTGGCTGCCATCCAAACTCACCGCTCCCAAACAGAATTAATGTTTCAAGATATGATGGAAAAATATCAAAATGAAGATCCACAAGTACTATCTCGACTAAACTATGAACGTTTTTGGACCTACAAATTTTAAGCCTTTATCTATTGATGAAGGCTTATATTTTCACCTTCAAAATCTCTCCTCATTTCTCATGATTTATCCCTTAAAAAACATTGATACACTAAATAATATTATTATATTCACAAAACGTTCATTTTTATAAACCGCATCACTGTAAGCCGTTTCACAGAACGTTCACATACCTAGTGAAAAGGTGTGATAGAAATCATACTTTTGACGGTTCTTACCTATTAGGATGTAGTTGTTCATTCGATGAAAAAGGAGGTAAGAAGTATGAATAAAGCGATTATAAGTTTTGTAATTAGCGCCCTAATTGGCCTTGGTCTTGGCTATGTTGTATACAAGGTTCTACCAGAAAAATCTGGATATGATCCACAACAGATTGCAGCTACAAATGAAACTGGCTCTGATACAACTAGTAAGGATGCTTCATCAAAAGATAAAGGGGCTAGTACTTCCGTAAGTGCCACAGCCGCAAATGAAGACAACATTCTTTCCAAAAAAGGGTGTCTAGGCTGTCACTCTGTCGGATCTTTAAATTTACAAGGTGGACAGGTTGGACCAGACTTATCCCAAGCGTTTACAACGGTTGAAGGAAAACACGGTAAACCAATTGAAGAATTCTTGAAACAGCCAACTTCAGCTGTTATGTCAGGTGTCATTGGCAAAGATCCATTAACCGATGACCAACGCAAACAAGTTTTAGACTTATTGAAAAAAGCATCTGAAGCACAACAATAATATAAGGGTGGTGCTAACTAAATGAAGAAATGGGTTCCGATCGCTTCCGGCTTAGTTGCTGGGTTTGTAGCTGCAACAATTTCTTTTGCTGACTTTTCGCAAAATGCGAAAACAACAGCAACCGTAGACAGTGCTACAAAAAGCAATGCTGAAAAAGTATATGTTCCTTTTGGAAAGAAAGATGAATACTATTTATTCGCATCCGGCGGACACTCCGGACAAATGTTTGTCTACGGCGTTCCTTCCATGCGTAAAATTCGTACCATTCCTGTTTTCTCACCAGACTCTGCAACTGGGTATGGTTACGATAATCATTCTAAAAAAATGATGGGTGGATATACATGGGGAGATCTTCACCATCCGGCCATTTCGGAAACAAATGGTGACTATAATGGTAAATATTTATTTACAACAGACGTTGCCAACAGCCGCGCTGCTGTTATAGATCTAAAAACATTTACTACGAAAGACATCATTAAAATTCCAAATACAAGCGGCCCACACTGTGCTGCATTCGTTACGGAAAATACAGAGTACATGTTCTTGCCAACTCGTTTTGCCGTTCCAATTGGTTCAAAATATGAATCACTTGATAATTACAGCCAAAAATACCGTGGAGTTATGTCAGCTGTTACATTTGATGAAAAGAATATAAAGTTAAATGTAGCTTATCAGGTTGCTCTTCCACCATGGTCATATGATTTATCCGATGCAGGTAAGAAAATGTCCAAAGATTGGGCAGTTATGACAACCTATAATACAGAAGAATCTACAACAACTATGGAAATTAATGCTTCCCAAGCAGACCGTGATTTCATCGTTCTTTTTAACTGGAAAGAGCTTGAGAAAATGGTTAAAGAAGGAAGGTATGAGCAAGTCGGCAATCAAAAGATGATTTTCCCTGAAAAACAAAAAGGTGGAATTTATTTAATTCCTGTTGCCAAATCACCACACGGTGTTGACGTAACTCCTGACGGAAAACATTTCATTGCATCTGGAAAGCTTGCTCCTTCCATGACTGTCTTCTCATTTGAAAAAGCTTTTAAAGCTATTGAAAATAAAGACTTTTCCGGAGAAAGAAATGGGATTCCAATTCTAACTTATAAATCCGTAATGGAAAGAGAAGTAAACCCAGAAAACGCTCTAGGACCACTACATACTCAATTTGATGATAAAGGAATGGCCTATACTACCATGTTCATTTCTTCTGAAATCGTTAAGTGGGATCCAAATACAGGTAAAACATTAGACCGTGTTCCAGTTCAATATTCTCCAGGTCACTCTGTTGCGGCAGAAGGAGATACTGCTTCACCTGATGGTAAATATTTAGTAGCCTTAAATAAGATTGCAAAAGATAGCTATTTATCGGTAGGTCCTTCCCATCCTGAATCCATGCAATTAATTGATTTAGCAGGACCAAAGATGAAAATTATTCAATCTGCTCCGGTTGATCCTGAACCACATTATGCACAAATGATTAAGGCTGATAAGATCAAAACGATTAATGTCTATCCAAAAGATCCGAAGAATAAAGATGCTGTTTATAAGCAAGCAGATACGAAGATCGTCCGAAAAGGCAATGAAGTACATGTTTACGGAATTGCGATGCGTTCAAGATTTGTTTTTGACGCTAAATCCAAACGCCCTGACGTGATCGAGGTTAATCAAGGGGATCATGTATTTATCCACTTAACCAACATCGATTTTGATGAAGACATTACCCATGGTTTTGCTATCAACCAATATGATTTAGACATGGAAGTCCAACCAGGACAAACGAATACTGCTGAGTTTATTGCTGATAAGGCCGGTACATTCCCGCTTTATTGCACAAACTTCTGCTCTGCCCTGCACCAAGAAATGAACGGTTACTTCCTAGTCAAACCAAAAAATTAATGATAGCAGTTCAGGGTATCAATTGGTAAAATTGATACCCTCTGCTTTTAGTAAGAAGGGCTGTTAGCCTTTTATTTAACCGGTTTATACACATATTCATATTGTTTAAATAAAATACTTTGATTTCCATTTGAAGGGGTGGTTTACTTGAATAGTAAGAAGCTTTCGATGACCTCATCGGTAATATTAATTTGTTCGGCAATCCTTATTGGACTCTCGACCATTTTTCCTTGGTGGAGACTATTGCTCTACGCTCCTCAATATCCGGAAGGCTTAAATATTATTGTTTATCCTAATAGACTTGAAGGGCAATTAGATATCATTAATGGATTAAATCATTATATTGGAATGAAGAACTTCAGTGAAGCTAGTTTCCCTGAATTGGCATACTTAACCTATTTGATTGCTGGACTAGCAGTTCTTACATTAGTGGTTGGTCTGCTACGAAAAAAACTTTTCTTATACATGCTGATTGGTCTATTCCTAGTAGGAGGCTTGCTCGGTGCTTACGACCTTTATCAAGCACTTCATACGTTTGGAACACAATTAGATCCACATGCGCCAATTAAAATCAAACCTTTTGTACCACCAATGGTTGGTGAAAACCATTTCGCAAACTTTACAACATACAGTTATTTAGGAAAAGGGGCATACTTCATTGTCCTAGCATTTTTACTCACACTGATTCCGCTATGGAAGGATCGAAAACAATGAAAAAAATGACGCTCTTTCTTTTCACTTTTTCTCTCTTGTTCATCTTGATTCCTGAGAAAGGTATGGCAGCCGAAAGCCTGCAAGCCGTGATCGACTCAATGAAAGAGGGGGCGGTATTAAAGCTTGAAAATAAAACGTATGAAGGCAATATTGTCATCGATAAATCCATAACCATAATCGGTTCAGACAAAACCGTGATTAAAGGAGACGGAACCGGAAACGTGATCTCTATCAAAGCGCCTAAAGTGAAAATCAGCCATCTTGCCGTGACGAACAGCAGTATGGACAGAAATTCTCCTGAAGAATACGCTGCGATTAAAATCTACACGAATGGCAATATAGTAGAGCATGTTTTGGTCCGTGATTCCTTTCATGGTATTTATTTAAGTCAAGCCCATCACAACACGATTCGTGACAATGATATTAAGGGGCTCGGCAAGGGGGAGATTGCTTCCCAAGGAAATGGACTGCATATTTATTATGCAAATGATAACAAGCTTATTCATAACACAATCGAAGGAACCCGTGACGGGATGTACTTTGATTATGCTTATCGAAACCGAATTGATGAAAATAAAATAAGTGATACTAGGTATGGGCTCCATTACATGTATTCTGATGAAAATGTTTTTGAAAAAAATATTTTTACGATGAATACAGGTGGTGCTGCCATCATGAATTCGAACCATTTAAAACTAAAGGATAATCAATTTATTTTTAACTATGGAAATCAATCATTTGGCCTGCTTCTTTTGCAGGCTAATGATAATCATATAGAGAACAATGTATTTTACATGAACCAAAGAGGAATTTACCTTGATCAAGCAACAAGAAATTTATTTACGAAAAACAAAATCATTCAAAACCAGATTGGAGTCGAACTATGGGCTAGCTCCAATGAACAAATTTTCACATTAAACCGCATTTCCGAGAATACACTTCCTGCCATTACCGTTACTGGAACGGGCACAGGAAACGCATGGAGCAAAAATGGAAAGGGAAACGATTGGGGAAGCTCGTTTCCACTAACTGATTTAAACCAAAATGGCATTGGCGACTTCCCTGTTACCTATCGTTCTTCTCTCCATCAATTATTGGAGGACCAGGAATTAACGAATTTCTTTTTAAAGAGCCCGGCGATTGCCATTTATGAAAAAATGAATGCTGTACTGAAACAAGATGAGGTCATGTTTAAAGACCCACATCCATTGGTGTCTGGGAAAAGCATTCATGCCATTCCCATTGGTCTAGGAATTCTCGCCATGTTGATTTTACTAAAAGGGAGACATCGACTATGCATTATATTTGGAAAGAATGGAAGGAAAATATAAGAGGAAAAGGTTTATGGCTTTCACTAAGCATTATCGTTCTGATCTCTCTCGCCATTTTATTTCGTTCTTCCTCTCTTTCATTTGAAAAGGGCTTTTACGTTCTTCTGATTAATCTATTTGATACGATCATTTATTTTATCCCGATATTGTGCTTATTTATCGGAGCCTTTTCGATCTTTCAAGAAAAGGAACAAAAAACATTAATTATGCTTTTAACGAAAAAAGATCATTATTCAAGCTTTTTATGGAAAAAAAGCCTTGGACTATATTCAGTCGTTCTACTTCCTATTCTTGTCTGGTTCTTTATCTATTTACTATTCTTGAAATTTTCTTTCCAAATTGATATGAAAGGCTATTTCATCTTTGTTGTCGCCATCATTTGCTTGGCTCTGATATTCCTGCAAATGGGGGCAGCAATTGGCAGCTTTAGCCGCTCAAGGATGCAAATTATTGGCTACACCATTTTTGTTTGGTTCTACTTTTTCTTCTTACATGATTTTATGCTGCTATCCTATTTGCCGAAAGTTACGTACGAAAAGGTAAAATTATTTTCCGCCGGTTTCTTTTTAAACCCGCTTGAAGCCGTAAGAATGTATTTGGAAACAAGTATGGGGGTTTATTCCTTTGGCCATATGTCAAGACTCTTGGAAGCCTTCTTGTGGACAAAGCCGGGAATATTCCTGCTTGCAAGCTTCGCTTTCTGGATTCTTGTCTCCTATATAGTGGCCATTATTTTTCACCGTAAGGAGGGCTTCGAATGATTAAGATACAGAACTTAAACCAATCCTTTGGGAAAAAAAATATACTAGAAGGCATCAATCTCAAAATCAACAAACATGAAATTTGCGCCCTTGTGGGTCGAAATGGGGCAGGGAAATCAACACTAATTAATAGTCTGCTAGGCCTTCTCCCTGTAGCTCAGGGAATAATCCATATCAATGGGATTGAGGTTACAAAGAAAAATCAGGAATGGAAAAAGGCGATTGCCTATTTACCGGAAAAATTTATGCTTTATCCCATGCTGACAGGGCTTGAGAATGTGCTCTTTTTTGCCGAGGCTGTTTCGGGTAAGGCGAATCATGATCAAGTCGAAAATGTTCTAAAAGCAGTGAGTCTATGGGATGATTGTGATGTCCAAGTGAAGAAGTACTCAAAAGGGATGCTGCAGCGTCTTGGCCTTGCGATTACCCTTTATCAAGATTCCAATACTCTTATTTTAGATGAACCAACAAGCGGTATTGATCCAATAGGAAGAAAAGAGATTTTAGAGATATTAAAAACTCTTCACGATAAAACCATTCTCCTTTCCTCACACCATCTTGATGAAATTAAACAAATATGCACTCATGTTGCCTATTTAAGTGATGGGAAAATGGAAAAGTATACGGTGGATGAATTTTTACAATCACAAAATCTAGGGGGATTTGGTTCATGAAAAAATGGATACTCGCTTTTGCTTTGATCATTGGCATGCTTGCAGGCTGCAGTTCAAGCCCTGACTATAAAATTGACATCACAAAGCCTC